>NZ_JBSFGJ010000223.1:0-15387 GCF_053596515.1 Nonomuraea sp. NPDC001684 | reverse complement strand
GCGAGGCGTCGACGGCCGCGCGCAGACACTCGGCCTTCCGTCCGGCACAGGCAGGGCGGGGGCGCCGTTCTCGGTGGTCCGCGCGAAGTGCACGCCCGGTCCAGCGCCCGTCCGTTGACGGTACGGGGTCCTCGGCGTCCGGGGAGTCGCCGTACGCCCACGTCATCCCCACGCAGCCGAGCCCGACCGCGCCCACCTCCAGACCGCGGGCCTCAACCGCCGGGGCATCCGATCCTGATGCATCTCGCCGTTCACGACGTTTCTCCTGTTCATCCGATGCAGGACGGCTCGTCGGAGATCAGGAACACCGGTGAAGCGGCTCAGGCGCCGCCCGGGTTCGCCGGGCCGTCGCGAAGTACGCCGCGTACCGTGTCGAGCCGTACACCCGGGTCGAACTCCGTCAGCCACCAGGTCGCGCCGGCGGCGGCGTACGGCAGCGGGTCGACGCCGGCGGGCAGGCTGACGGCGATGTCGTACGAGGCCATGTCGCCGTGTCGCAGCTCGGTGAGGGCGCCGGCGACCTCGGCGAGCTGGTCCGGGTGTTCCAGGTTGATCGGAAAGAAGCCGTCGAGCCGGGCGGCCCGGCGGATCGGCTTGACGTTGCCGGGGAATCCGGCGGCCCATACCGGCACGCCCGGCCGCTGAACCGGCTGCGGCAGGAACGTGATGTCGTCGACGGTGTAGTGCTCGCCGCGGTGGCGCACCGGCTCTCCGGACCACGCGGCGGCCAGGATGGCCAAGGACTCGTCGAGCATCCGCCCCCGCTGCCGGTCGTCGAGCTGCTCGCCGGTCCTGGACAGCTCGCCGCCGAACCGATCGCTGCCGAGTCCGACGCCCAGGGTGAGACGGCCGTCGCTCAGCTGGTCCAGTGTCGCGGTCTCCCGCGCCACTTTGGCCGGCCGCCGGCGGGCGAGCGTCGCCACCATCGGACCGAGCCGCAGCCGTTCGGTGACGGTCGCGATCGCCGCGAGCGTGATCCACGAGTCGGCGACCTGCTGGACCGGCTCTCGCCAGGACAGGTGATCCCACACGAAGCAGCCGTCCCACCCGGCCTCCTCCGCGTCGGCGGCCAGGTTCGCCACCGCCCGCGGGTCGGCGAGCTCGTCGAAGAGCGGCAGCCAGAGTGCCGATCGCAGCAGGTTCACGGGCGCTCTCCGCCGGAGACCGAAAGGATCTCTGCGATCGCGACGTCCCAGAGCTCCGGCGGCGGCATCTGGTGCCCCATGCCCTCGAGCGGGACCAGCCGGGCTCCCGGGATCTCCCGTGCCAGCGCCTCGCCGTGCCCGTACGGGAGCAGCGGGTCCGCGGTGCCGTGCAACACCAGCGTGGGCGCCGTGATCTCACCGAGACGGGCGCGGACGGGCTCGCCGCCGTCGAGCTGCCAGTGGTTCTGCGCCGAGGCAGGGGACGGGCTGCGGTCCCAGACGCGGCCGGCGACGCGGCGCATCCGCTCCTCGTCGACGGGAACGGTGCCCGCGAAGGTGCGCTCGCCGTCGGTGTAGTACGCGATGACGGCCTCGCGGTCGGACCAGTCGGGCGTCTGGTCGCCGCCCTCGGCGAACCGCTCCGCCAGTTCGGCGCTCATCGGCGGCAGGTCATGGCGGTCGGGGCCGCCGGGTCCGCCCGGGCTGGTGGCGATGAGCGTCAGGGAGGCGACCCGGCCGGGGTGGCGCACGGCCAGGCGCTGGGCGATTCCGCCGCCCATGGAGACGCCGACGATGTGGGCGGCCGCGATGCCGAGTTCGTCGAGCAGGCCGACGGCGTCGTCGAACAGGGCGTCGTTTCCGTACGGCGGCGCGCCGGGCGGGAAGGTCGTGGAGCGGCCGGTGTCCCGGGTGTCGTACCGGATGACGTGCCGGCCGCCGGCGGCCAGGCGCTCGCAGAACTCCTCGTCCCACCAGTCCATCGACGCCTCGGCGCCGCCGATGAGCAGCAGGGCGGGCGCGGCCGGGTCGCCGAACGTCTGGACGCAGAGCTTTATGCCGTTGACGTCGAGGAGCCGCTCAGAGTGATCTTGATTGGCGTTCATGTCCGGCACGCTAAGCCTGGCCACCCCATCGCGAAAAGCTATGATTTTCGATCGAGTCGATCGCCTACAGCGATATACCGTGTTCCATCTGGCCGGCCAGCTCAGCGGCGGCTGCGACGGCGAGGTCGATGGCCCGGGCCGCCAGCGGCGACCGGGTGCGCCCGGCCGGCCGGCACAGGTACCACGTGCAGGTGGGCGGCGGTTCCAGCCGATGGATGCGGAGCCGGTCGTCGGACCAGACGTCCGACCCCAGGAGGGCGAGCCAGGGCAACACCGCTGAGCCCAGGCCCACCCGCACCATCGAGACGACGGTTTCGTGGCCGGCCGTGCGGAACACGATCCGCGGCCGGGCGCCCGCGCCGGCGAGCTCCCGTTCCAGCCATCTTTGGTGGACGGTGGGCGGCCAGGCGACCATGGGAGTGTCGTCGAGCAGCTCGACCGGTACCGGACCGTCGGGGAACGCGCCCGCGGCGGC
The DNA here is from genome assembly GCF_053596515.1 of Nonomuraea sp. NPDC001684. NCBI lineage: Bacteria > Bacillati > Actinomycetota > Actinomycetes > Streptosporangiales > Streptosporangiaceae > Nonomuraea > Nonomuraea sp. NPDC001684. The sequence goes on along the minus strand of NZ_JBSFGJ010000223.1, from coordinate 12,883 downwards.
CACCAGGAGGTGCGGCTCGTCCAGCAGCTCGACGTGTTCGACGTCGCCGTCGATGCGGTCGTAGTGGAACAACAGGTCGAGATCTGCGATGTTCGGGTTCTCCGGTTCCACTTCCGACAGCCTGATGTCGCAGCCGGGGTGCTCGCTCAGCAACCCGCGCACCACTGCCGGCAGGATCAGCCGGGTCGCGCCCTGGAAGGTGCCGATGTCGATCCGGCCGTGACCCGCCTTGAACCGATCGACGGCGTCGGCCAGCGCCTCCGACCTCGCGAGCAGATCACGCCCGTGGGCCAGCACCAGCTCGCCGAGAGGAGTGGCGCGCACCGGCCTGGGACCTCCCGGCCGGTCGAAGACGACCCCGCCGACGGCCTTCTCCAGCGCGGCGATCTGCTGGCTCACCGACGACTGGGTGTAGCCGAGGCGAACCGCCGCCCGGCCGAACGTCCCCTCCTCGGCGATGGCGGCCATCGTCCTCAGGTGGCGCAGTTCCACGTCAGCCATGACCGCCAGAGTATCGTCAAGAGCGATTGATTCGAGCAAAACAATCGCTCCTGTTGATGAATGCGCGCTGCTGCCGGCGCCTCTGCGCCTCCGGCTGGGCCGCGGCCCAGCGCGACCCCGCCGGCGCTTTTGCCGCCCGTGGAATTACGACCTTTAATCCACTACTTCTTCCGGAAATTTCAGGCAGGGACGGACGCGTCCGCGCGGCCAGGCCCTTGGGCCGCTCCATGGCATGGCCGTCGGCCGGCCGCCACACGGCCGAGACGTCCCGCGGGCGCGCCGAGGAAGCGCTGCACGAGCCACACGTCACCGCAGACTGACTTCCCGCGTGCGCTGCGCAACAAGATCCCGCATCACGCTCACATCCACCACCGGCATCCGCACACCCGCCACGAAGCGATCACGGCCATGCTCGGTTCCACCGATACGCCGCCGGCCGAGCTTGAGAGCCGGCACAACCCCGTACCGGCCCTGCTCGCGCGAGGATCAGGAATCGGGGATCGACGACTTCCCCGTCGCCGCCACTCGGGCGGGGTTGCCGTCCACGTCGACGGGGTTCAGGGTGAGCTTGATCTTGTGCGAGTCGGACCGGCCCTTGACCTTCTTGGCTCCGACCGAGATGACGCTGATCTTGACGCCGCCCTCGCCGCTGACCTCGTTCTTGACGTCCACGAGGAACTCCAGCTCCACGGGGCCCAGCCCGAACAGCAGCTCCTGACCCTCGCCCTCGTGCATCGCCCGGGTGAGCTCCCGCCTGATCTGCCTGATGGTGGCGCTGAGGTCGGCGAACTGGTCGTCGGTCATGGGACTCCAATCAAGGTCAGCGGCCGACATGGATATGTGCGGCCCACAACGAGGGGATGTGCGGGTAACGCTCACGCAGCCGGCGGGCGGCGGCATTCAGTGCTCGCGCCGAGCGGTCCACGTCAAGGGTTCCGTTCACGTCCGCGAGTTCCTCGTAGAAAGCTTGTGCGAGGTCGGCGTAGGCGCGGTCGTCGACCTCCCACAGCGTGGCGATCGCCTGCCACGACCCGCTGAGCTGCGCCGCCACGGCCAGGTTGATGGGCTCGCCCGCGGCGCCCGGCGCCGCCGTGGTGCACGCCGACAGATACGTCAGCCGGCTGGGCGCGGCCACGTCCCGCAGGCGCAACCGCCCGTCCGACAGCAGGAGCGAGCCGGCTGTGGCGTCGTCGGCGTCCGTGCTGCTGTGGCCGGCGAAATGCAGGACGTCGGCGCCCGGCAACTCTCTCAGAAGGCGTTGCCTGGTGGCCTGCTCTCCCTCGATCACGACGGCGGGGTCGAGGAGGCGGGCGACGGTGAGCGCCTCCCGCTCGGCCCCCGGCATCCGCATCGGGCTCTCCGCGGACTGCGGCAGCACGACCAGGGCCGAACCCGGCCGGCCCGCGGGCGCGGCCGAACGGGAACGCGTCAGCGCGCCGATCGTCGCCGTGTACGAGGAGACAACCGAGTCGATGGCGGAAGTCTCTGGGAGCCACCCGGCCGCGTGCAACGGCAGCACGCTCAACGGACCCGTCGGCACCCACCACACGCGCGGCATGCCCTCGGCTGCGCTCAGATGCGGCCGCAGCGCCTCCAGCACCGGCCCGACCACGACCTCCGCCAACCAGCCCAGCGTCTCGGCCAGCGACTGCTCCCGGCCCAGCCGGTCACGCAGCGGCCGGTAAGCGGTGGTGAGCTCGGTCAGGAAACGGCGTGCGCGCTCGGTCGCCGCCGCACGATCGAGGCCAGGCAGGCCGATGACGAGCAATCCGTCCGTCGTCACCGCGATCGCGTCGCAGCGGTGCCCGCTCACGTTCAGGACCACGACGGGCCCCTCGGCCGCGGCCTGGAGGAGATCGCCGACCACCGGCGGGCGCAGGAAACCCGCCATGCCGGGCAGGGCGCGCGCCTCCTCCACCAGCCGCTCGAACTCCTCCGCCGGCCGGCCTCCGGGTTCGCGTGACGATGGCTCGTCCACCGCGATCCGCAGCGCCGACAGCCGCTCCGCCAGCTCAGGTGCGCGCGCACGCAACCTGCGAAGATCCTCCTGTACGCCCAGGGCCTGCGACAGCAGCAGCCCGCGTCCCTGCTCCAGCAGCGTGAGCGCCTCCTGCGGCCGTCCCGTCTCCAGCGCGCACGCGGCGGCGTCGCCGGCCAGCTCGGTCAGGCTGTCCTCGCGGCTCCCCCTCGCATGCCAGAGCCGGTCCGACATGGCCAGTGGGACCAGCTCGATCGCGGCGCGGAACGCGCCGAGCGCGCGCTCGTAGGCACCGCCCGCCATGGCGAGCCGCCCGTACTCCTGCCAAGCGAGCACGCGCTCCGCGATCGGCTCGTCGAACCGTCCGGCGATCGCGGCGAACGCCTCCAGCGCCCCTTCGAAGGCAGCCGGATCTCCCGAGCGCTCCCAGCGCCCGCGGTGCTGCGCGGCGAGGTCGGCGAGGTCACGGGTGAGCCGGAACCGGGCTTCGCGCAGCGTGTCGATGAACGCCTCGTGCTGCCCGCGCGCCTGCTGAGGGGCGATGGCCGCCGCCAGCCGGATCAACGCCTCGGCCTCGTCCAGATCGTCCGCGATCCCGGCAGACCACGAGCGTCGCAACAGGACCTTCGCGAGCAGGGCAAGGGCCCAGTGCCGGTCCGGGTCGCCCTCCGGCATCGCGCCGACCGCCCTGCGAGCCACATCCACGGCCTCTTCGAGATCGCCGGGGTTGTCGAAACGCTCGAAGCGTTCCTCCAGGGCATGGCCGAGCTGCACGAGGGCGAGGGCTCCGTAGGTGCCGGGCGTGTCGAGGGCGACGAGCCGGCGCGTCAGGTCGAGCAGGCGGTCCAGGACGGCGGGTTCCCCGGTCGCCTCATACGTCCGCGACACGGCGTGACGGAGCCGATCGAGCGCCACGGGATGTTCGGGCGCGTCGGCGGAGGTACCGGACAGGACCTCCGTGGCAGCCGTCAGGTAGGCGCGCAGGTCATCGGGCTCGCCCGACCGCTCGAAGCGGGCTCCCAGCATGTCGGCCAGACGACCGGCGACGAGCGGGGCGTCCGCGGAGTCCGCCGGCATCGCCGCGGCCACGCCCCGCATGAGCTCGATCGCGGCATCGAGGTCGGCCTGCTCGCCGACCGCGAGGAACCGGTGGAAGAGCAGCAGGCCGAGTTCGGCGGGGGCGCTCACGCCGACGGACAGGTCCAGGTTCGCTCTGACCAGGCTGATGGACTCGTCCAGGTCGGCGAGCGACCCCGAACGCTCGTACCTGAGCCGCAGCGCCCCGCTCAGGCTGATCCACAGGACGTCGCGCTCCGGCTCGGCCTCGGGCACGACCGCGAGCCCTTCGCGCAGCACCCCGATGGCCTTCTCGAGGTCCTCGTCCATGCCGAGACGCTGGAACCGGTCGAGGAGGAGATCGCCGAGCGTCGCGTAGACGAACAGCGAGTGGGCCGCGAGGCCGTTCTGTTCGTGCATGAGCCGGGTCAGGACGAAGATCGCGGTGTCCGGCGGCTGCTCGACGGCCGCCGCCACCAGGAACCTGGCGCGGTCCTCGTGGTCGCTCGGCAGCAGCTCGGCGGCCTCGATCAGGAGAGCGGCGACCCGGTCGAGGCCGTCCCGGTCGTCGTCCCTGTCGTCGTCCGCGACGACCCCCCGCTCGATCTCCGCCTGCGCGGCCAGAGCGTAGGCGAGATGGATCCGGTAGGGGTCCGGTTCCGTTTCGGCGAGCCGCCGATGGACGTCCACGATCTCGCGGGCCGTCGCCAGAGCGCCCTCGTCGTCGCCCTGGCTCCGCTGCCTGCCGCGGCGTTCGGTGAGCGCCGCGGCGAGCGCCGGCAGGGCCGACTCCGGGGTGTGCTCGGCGAGGCCACGATAGAAGGCGACCGCCTCATCGGGGTAGTCGTGAGAGAAGGCAAGCTCGTGGAAGGAATGGCGGGATTCGTCCAGTTCCTCGATGACCTCCGCTGCCTCGCCGTCGCGTCCGAGCAGGCTCAGCGCCTGCGCCTTCAGCGCGGAGAACTTCGCCTCGCCGGCCTTCCTGCGGCGTCTGGACCCGGCGAGCAGCTCGATGCCGGCTTCGGCCGTAGCCAGTGCCTCCGCCGCCAGGCCCGCGCGGAGCTGGACGTCGGCCAACAGGAGGAGCACGCGCAGCTGCGCATCGCGCAGAACGGGCGTGCTGCCCCTCCCCGCGACCACGTCCCACAGGACGAGCAGGGCGGACGGTGCGTCGGCCATGGCGTCGCCGAACCGTCCGAGCGCGGCGGCCGACTCCGCCCGCACGGTCAGCGCGCGAGCGAGCCCGAGCGGTTCACCGTGCAGCCGCTCGTAGACCTCGACGGCCTCCCGCGCCGCGGCGGACGCGCCCACGTGATCCTCGACCTCCATGAGCTGCTCGGCGTAGCTCACGAGGTTGGCGGCGTAGTCGGGAAGATAGCCGTGGTCAGGACGCATGAGAGGCTCCTCCCGCCGCAGCGCCGCCCCGGCCGGTCAGCGCGCGGTACAGCTCCAGCGCCACAGCCCTGGCGGCGAGCGCCTCATCGTGGCGCTGAGCCTCCCGCATGTGATCGCTCAGGTTCTGCCACGCCCTGGCCAGTTCCGGGCGGTAGTCCGTCCGGCCTTCGCTCACCAGCCTGCCGTACACCGATATGGCCAGCCGGGTCAGCGGCTCGACCAGCAGGTTCAGCGCGGGCGCGCCCGCGGGGAAGGAACCGGCCAGCGCGACCAGCGCGGCCTCGTCAGAAGCGCAGACCCCGGCCACGCCGTCCTCCAGCGCCGAGATCAGGTAACCAGGCTGCTCGGTCTCGATGACGACCTGCAAGGCGACGGGGCCATACCTGGCCAGCTGCCCGACCACCTGCTCCTTGAGCAGCCGCCCCACGTGGGGATGATCGCCGCTCGCCCGGGCCAGCACATGGAAGGCCTGGTGAAGCTGGGTGAGCGACGCGGCGGCCAGCGGTTCGTCGATCAGGTCGGGCCACTCACGCAGATGCGTTCCCACGAGATACTCACCCAGGCGGTCCGGCTCCAAGGGCCCCCACTCACCCTCCTGGGACGGATAGAGCGTGCTCAGCCACTGGTGGACCACAAGAAGTTCGTTCTCCCCCAGGTCGCGCAGGCCGAGGACGTGACTCAGCAGTGCCACGGCTTGGGACCTGCTCGACGCCCCGAACAAGGTGGCGATCGTCACCGTGTTGCGCAACGTCTCATCCGACAGGAAAGCGAGGCCCACCGCGTCCGCCGTACGCCGCCAGTAGCGGTTCTCGTGCACCATGAGGACCTTCTCGTGCGGCGTACGGCTGCGCGCGGCGGCCGGTGCGGGCCCCGCCTGCAGCAACCCCACCAGGGCACTCAAATGAAGGCGCATCAGCGATCCGTAGCCGGGGCCGCCCAAATCGGGCAGCGCCACCTGGGCAGCCAGATCAGTCCAGCACGTCTCCTGCAGACCCGACACCCGATGGAGCTGGGCGGCGATGTCCACCACCGCCTCCCTGAACGCCGTCTCACGTGCTCCCGTCCACGTCGGCAGGCCGGTCAGCGGGTGAAGCTCGGCGAGTTCAAGGGCGTACTCCATCAGGTCGGACTTCGCGGTCAGCCGCTGCCACCACTGCCCGGCCGAGCGCGCCAGCATCAGCACGCGCACCGCGCTGCCGTCGTCGACACCGACGTTCTCGATCAACCGGCGGACGACGTCGGGCCGCGTCTCGGCGTAGTCGACCACGAGCAGCAGCGGCAGGTCACACGCGCGTAACCGGCTCAAAGGCTCCTCCGGCAGCACCGCCGCGCTCTCGGCCACCACCTGCCCGGTCACCCAGCCCTCACGGCGCAGATGGGCGACGAGCTGACGCGCGAGCCGCGTCTTGCCCAGCCCACCGGCGCCGAAGACGAGCCGAGCGTCGAAGACCTCGTCCGTGGAGCACCATCCGACGAGCCTGGCCAGCTCGTCGTCCCTCGGGGTGAACCACCGCACCGCCTCGGCGTCGGCACGCAGGAGCGCCGCAGGAGAACGCGGGCGGCGCCGGTCAGCCGGAGCGGAGAACAACCTGGCCAGCTCGGCTGGTTCGAGAACCGCCGGCACCGCGATCGCGTCAAGGAAACCGGGCTCGGCGAACAGGGCCTCGGCCCGCGTGGCGAGCAGCCTCGCCCCGCCATACCCCTGATGATCAGCGACCACCACGCCGATCAGCAAGTCATCGGCGAACAGCGCGGCACCCGACATCCCTGCCCAGGGCGACCCTGCACCTGAGCGCTTGGGCGAGTTGAGCACCTGGAGGTGATAACGGCGCTGCTTGACGCCCGCCTCCGGATTCACCCGGCCACCGGCCTGATCCCGCTCGCGCACACCATCCGGCTGGGCCAGCACCTCGGGAAAGCCTGAGGCCTGACAGACCACCTCCGCCCGGCGGCTGACCAGGCGTCCCCAGCGCACGGGCGCGACAGGGGGATCGCCCCAGTCGCCGTCGATGATCTCCAGGACAGCGACGTCCACCTGGGGGTCGGCCGACGACCAGGTACACACGGCGGACCACAGGCGCGTCCTGTCGGCGGTCCTGACCTTGATCTCGGCCCCGAGTCCGGGGCGGCCCGTCGCGGACAGCACGTGCGTAGAGGTGATGAGCAGGCGCGGCGCGATCAGGTAGCCGGAACCGGACGACCAGGACGCGTCGGCCTGCCGGGACCACACCTCGGCGACGCGTTCGACCGTGGTCGGCATCTGTTCTCCGGCTGCGGGGGGAAACTGACAGCAGAATACGGGCTACCGCGTCAAGGCCGGTAGGTTCCGACGAACCAGGAGCCGCCCCGGAGTCCTTGCGACCCCCCCGTCTGGGCCCTTCCGGCACGTCCGAGCATGGTGCGACAGCCAGAAGGCCGATCAGGTGTCCGGCCAAGAGGTCCGTGGGCGGACAGGACTCGGCGATGATCAGCCGGAGCCGAGCCCGGCATCCCGCGCCCGGACAACCGCCGCCGAACGGTCGGAGACGTGCAGCTTGGCGAAGATGTTGGACACGTGGTTGCGCACGGTCTTCTCGCTCAGCACCAGCCGCCGCGCGATCGCCTGGTTGTTCAGACCGACCGCGACCAGATCAAGGATCTCCACCTCACGGTCGGTCAACTCGGGCAGCGGGCGCGGACGCGCCGCGGTCGTGGCGAGCACCGACAGCAGGCGTTCGCCCGTAGAGGCGCCGAACACCACCTGCCCGGCCGCGACCGCCCGCACCGAGCGCACGATCTCCTCACCGGTCGACTCCTTCAGCAGGTAGCCACGAGCCCCGGCGCGGATCGCGGCGAGCACACTCTCGTCGTCGGTGAGCATCGTCAGCGCCAGCACGACCGTCTCCGGCCGGTCGGCGAGAATGCGGGCGGTCGCCTCCACGCCGCTCATGCCCGGCAGGTGCAGGTCCATGAGCACCACCTCCGGCGCGACCCGTCCGGCGAGATCGACGGCGGCCTCGCCGGTGCTCGCGACACCCACGACGTCGATCTCCGGCGCGTCGCCCAGGAGCGCGACCAGGCCCTCGGCGAACACCGGGTGGTCCTCCACCACCATGACCCTGATCATCAGGCCGCCAGCGGGAGTCTGACGAGCAGGAGCGTGCCCGGCCCCGAGCCCGTGACCAGCTCGAACGTCCCGTTCAGCTCCTCGGACCTGCGCCGCATCGAAGCCAGGCCGAACCCCCGCCGGACAGGCGCGCCGACACCCACGCCATCGTCCTGCACACGCAGCTCCAAGGTGTCGGTGGCACGCAGCGTGACCGTACAGCGGGACGCCATGGCATGCCGCACGGCGTTCGTCAGCGCCTCGGCGGCGATCCGATAAGCGGCGAGCTCGACCGGCGGCGGCAGCACGGGCAGGTCGAGCGGCACCTCCACGTCCACCGCGAGGTCGCCGGCGAAGCCCCTGCCGAGCTCGGCCAGCGCGCCGGCCAGGCCCAGGTCGTCCAGGGGCGGCGGCCGCAGGTCGTTGACGATCGTGCGGACATCCTCGACGGTGGCGCGGATGCGCCTGGACAGCTCATCCATCACCCCCTTGGCCTTGGCGGGGTCGATGTCCACGAGACGACGGGCGCGGTCGGTCTGGAGCGCGAGCGCGGCCAGGTTGGGGCCGAGGCCGTCGTGCAGCTCGTACAGCAGGCGGTCGCGCTCCTCCTGGCGGGCGGCGAGCATACGGCCGTGCGAACGCTCCAGGTCGGCGCCGAGACGGTGGGCGTGCACGGCCACCGCGACGTGCGGGGCGAGCTCGCCCACCAGCTTGTGATCCTTCGGGCGCAGCCGTTCCCCGAGCAGCAGCGCGCCGACCGGCTCGCCCCGATGCAGCAACGGCACGCTCTCGGCCACCTCACCCGGACAGCCCCAGGAGGCGACGACCGCGCCGGACTCCTCGACCGCGACGTAGTGGACGCGCAACACCCTGCCGACCTCCGCGGCCATCTGATCGAGCAACTCGCCCGGCACGCCGGCACCGGACAGGCGGGTGCCGAGCATGCGCAACGCGCGGGCCGGGTTGTCGCGGTCGCCGTACACCAGGCGGTTGGCGGCGGCGAGAACCCGGGCGTACAGGGGATGCACGACGAACGCCACGAGCACCGCCGACACGCCCGCACCGACGATGCCACCGAGAGTGAACGCGACCAGCGCGTACATGATCAGCAGCCCGACGCTGAGCGCGCCGAAGGCGAGCGCCCGCGACAGCAGGAGGTCCAGATCCCACAGGCGATGGGCGACGATCGCGACCGAGACCGCCACCGGCAGCGGCACCGCCGCCAGCACGAGCGCGCCCGCTCCCCAAGACGCCACGAGCGCCACCCCGGCCAGCGCGACCGTGATCAGCGCGGCGGCCACCACCCACTGCAGCCGCCTGCGCACCTCCTCGCCCGACGACCGGTAGCGGACGGCGAGCGAGGCCACCGCGCCGGCCACGGCCCCCGCCGTGCACACCACGACCGGCCCATCCAGCACGTCGGGCAGGCCGCGCAGACCAGCCAGCACGCCCGCGTACCCCTCGGGGAACAGGCCCGGCACGTTCTCGTACGGCACCGGCCGCAACATCCAGTCCAGAGTGTTGGCCCCGATCGCGACGAGCGCCGCCACCAGCGCGGGCCGCCAGCGACGCGAGGGCAGCCGCCCGTCCGGGAAGATCAGCAGGAAGACCGTCGGCACGACGAGGTAAGCCGGCATCCACAACCAGTTGGACGCCCACATCGCCCAGTCGTCACCCGGCAGCCGCCCGCCCCCGACGCCGCCCTCGACACCCTGGTTGATGCCGAGCAGCCCGTACGTGCCGAGCGCCAGCCCCACCGCCTGGGCCGCCCCGGTGAACACCATCACCCAGCCCACCCGGCCCGCCGGCCCGCCCGGCCGCTGCGACACCACGAAGAGCCCCGGCACGCCGAACGACAGCGCCGCCACACCACGGAAGGCGTCGAACCGCTCGACGATCCCCGTGACGCCGAGCGCCCGCAGCCGCGGCTCGACCGCCAGCGAGCCGACCACGAGGGCGACGAGCACCCCGCCGACCAGCGAGGCTCGCCGTACCGATCTGTCCTTCATGGAGTGAATCGTGCCACCCGGTTGTCCCGCCGTCACGGGACGAGAAGTCCCCTCCGGGGCGGGACATGAGGCTCATGACGCCCGGCGGCCGCCCCGCACATCCTTGAGGCCGTTCCCTACGACCTCAGGAGAAGAACATGTCCGTCTCCACCACCACGACCACCACCGACCGGCCGCTGAAGATCTCGCTGCTCGCCGGGGTCGGGCTGCTGCTCACCCTGGACCTGACCGGCGCGGTCATCTCGCTGTCGGCCGGCCTGAACGCCACGTTCCTGGACGCGCTCGGCTCCCAGGCGCGCCTGTCGGCGCCGATCCCGATGATGGCCGCGCAGGTCATCCTGGTCGCGGGGGCAACCAGCCGCCGCCGGGCGCTCGCCGCGCCCGCCGCCGGGCTGCTGGCCGTAGCGGGGGTGCTGGCGTTCATGTCCGGCTTCTACGACGGAGGCTACGCGGCCGACCTCACCGGCGGCCAGCGGATCTTCCAGATCGTCCTGGTGTGCGCGCATCTCGGAGTTGGCGTGCTGGCCGCGATCCGGCTGGTCAGGCTGCTGCGCCGCCGTAAGCCACTTTCGTGAGCAGGAGAACGTCGATCGCCGGAGCCGGCGGCGCGAGGTAGGCCATCAGCCTGGCGTGCGCAGCGCCACGACGGCGGCTGCCATGGCGGTTCACAGCATTCTGCCGCTGAGCTTGCGACGCCGGACAGCTGCGCATCTCCGGGGCCACCTACCGGTTGCGACGCCGCTGGCCTCCTCTTTCAGCTGGATCCGTTCCGTTCGGCATCTGCGTACCAGCGGCGAGCCTGCCATGCGATGACCGCCATCTGCGCGCGCTTCAGACAAAACGATCATGGATTTGTCTTTTGATTCTGATGATGAGTTCGGGCGAAGCCCGTTCCGATATGAACCGCTGCTGCAGACAATTTTTTTGGCGGCACAGTTGCCAGCGCCTTTACAAAGTAAGTTCCTGTCTGCGTTCGGGGCAGCGTGACGGCCAGCTCGGGGGCGGCCAAGGTGGCCGAATGCCCCCGCAGCGCCACCTCTCCAACCTGACCGACGCCCAATGGGACCTCATCGAGCCTCTGCTTCCCGAGCCCAACAGCGGCGGCCGTCCAGAGAAGCACCCGCGCCGAGAGATCGTCAACGCCATCCTGTACGTGGTCCGTCCCGCCCGCCCCGGCGAGTGGTACAGCTCACGGGCGACCCCACCGCGCGCGGCGAGATCCTGGAAGGAACAGACCTGGCCAATCGCACGGTGGCCCAGGTCAAGGCCCCACACTGAGGCGTCGCCCTGCCCAGGAGATCAACGCCCGCCCAGGAGCGTCGCGCCGGCCAGGCGATGGGACAGACAGGGGCTCCGCGATCAGGAAACCTTGGACGAGGAGACCGTCCAGGTGTTGCACGCCTGCGGGGATCTGGCGCGGAAGCCCTTGTCGAGCCAGATGGCGATGTTGCGGCCCTTGCCGTGGTCGCGGTTCTTATACTGCTCGTCCCCGCTGTCGCGCGTTATCTGGAGCAAGATCTCCCAGTCTTCCTCGCTGCGTTCTGTCAAGGAGTCCCAGACGCTGCCGGTGAACACTCCGCCTAGGCACTCCGCCTGCAACTCCATGCGGCGGATCTGCTCGTTCAGTTCACTCTTGTTCCGGTACGGATAGCGGTCGTAGCTGCGACTGATCCCGGTGAGGTTCTGCACGTGGTGCCCGTACTCGTGGGCGGCCGTCTGGAACAGGTACAGGTCGGTGGAGTCGTCGAGCATGTCGTCGTCCAGAAGGACGAGGAAACGCCGCTCGGCGTCGCAGTATCTGGCTGCGGCGGAGCCCCAGGGCTCTCCGCAGTACTTGCGCGGCTTGGTGATGAATCCGATCTTGGCCTTGGCGAAGGGCAGGCCCGCCCTCTTGAAATGGGCGCCCCACGACCGGTTGAGACAGTCCAGCACCGCGGTCAGGTACCGCTTGGCGGCGGCGACGGTCTTCGGCCCGACTTCGCGCTCCGGGCACTGGCTCGCTTGGAGTTCGCCCGTACGGTACAGCTTGTTCGCGGTCAGAGCTCGGGCCCGAATGGGGAAGGCGGACGCCGCGTGTGCTGTGTCCAACAACAAGGTGCCGGATAACAGCAGGCAGGCGAGCGTGGTTGCGGCGACAAGGGTGACGAAACGCATGATCGCCATCTAAGCACGCGGTACCGGAACTCTGCCGGGCTCGAAGGCGTCCCCCGAAGATACGACGAGGCCGAGCTCCCCGGATGCCGGAAGACGTGGAATCCCCTACATCAGGGTCCAAGAATCGAAGGTCGGTGCCACGCTCGCGCGAATAGTGTGCCTGCGAGGTTCCGTCACCATCGTCTTCCGGGTGGGGCGCCTGCGTGCTGAGGTGAGCGCATGACACCCCGTGAGCGCCATCAACCGGACGGCCGCCGCAGGCATGACCGCTCTGACGTCGGATCGCGCCCGCTCAGCCAAGCGGCAGATGCCGGGTGACATCGATCACGACACCGCTCATCCTCGGAGATCTGCCCGCCGCCCTCCACCATGAGCCTGCGACCGCCTCGCCCGGCGAGGTCCGCCGGCAGCCAGGGCAACGGGGTGCCCGCGTCGACGCCACGATCACACGCACGACATCGCCATCCGGGCGAGAAGGGACGCCGACGGCAAACGGAAGAACCGAGAGAACGGAGCCTCGTCCGTGACGGTAAGGTCCAAATCTGATCCACCCCCTGCCGACCACGCCGGGCAGCAGGCCGCCGTGCAGGAGCCCGCCACGGATCCGATCTTCGGAGGCGGCCTCCAGTACAGCATGGGATGGGCGCGGCACGAGGCCGACCTGGCGGTCGGCTTCGGCGTGATCATGCGCAAGCTGCCCTCGCT
>NZ_JBSFGJ010000222.1:0-15389 GCF_053596515.1 Nonomuraea sp. NPDC001684 | reverse complement strand
GGGCGGCCGTCCCGCCACGCCTGCGCCGCGCCGTCGGGGCGGCGCCGCACGTCGGGGTCGCCGGCGGGGCCGGGGCAGACCAGGTGCAGGGCCTGACTGACGGTCCAGCGGGCGAGCGGGTGCTCGGCGGGCCGCCCGTCGCCCGTCCGGTCCTCCCCCGCCGGGAGTTGCCCCTCCCCGCGAGCCAGCCACCTCATCGAGCCTCCATTCCGCGCTCCCGCGCTACGGATGACCTCCGGCCGCGGCACGGCGGCCGGGATCGCGTGATCGACCGACCCGGCCGCCACGCCCGGACGGCCGTCTCGCGCAGCTTCTCCGCCCGCACCTCCTCGAACGCCTCGAACGCCTCGCGCGGCGGCGGACGCGCCGAGCGCCGCCCCGCGTGCGTGCATACCCGTACGTGCCCGCGCTCCGCCGCCGGACACCCGCGGGACCTCTCGACTAGTGTGATCTTGTGACCGGAATTTTCACAGTGTTCCCAGCCTCGCCGGGCGACGGTGAGACGCTGGGAGAGATCCACGCCGAATCCTGGAAGGCCGCCTACGCCGGCTTCTTCTCCCCCGACTTCTTCGACCAGGCCGTGCGTCACCGGCGCGGCAAATGGCACGACGTGCTCGCCGAGACCCCGGCGGGCCTGGTGCTGGCCGCGCTCGACGGGCGCCGGCTGGCCTTCGCCCACTTCGGGCCCTCGCCGTCCCGGGCGGGCGCGGCGGAGCTCCTCGGCTTCTACGGCCATCCCGACGGCTGGGGCACGGGCGTGGCCGCCGCCCTGATGACCGACACCCTGCGCCGCATCCGCGACGAGGGCTTCACCCGGGTGCACCTGTGGACGCTGCGCGACACGCCGCAGGCCCGCCGGTTCTACGCCAAGAGCGGCTTCACCGAGTCCGGCGCGGCCCGCACCCACGACTACGGCGACGGCAACCCCGTCGAGCAGGTCGAGTACGAGCTGTCCTTCCTCTGACCGCAGCCGCCTTCCCACGCGTGCGACTTGACAGAGTTCCCCGGCGTATTTCGCGGTGAATACCCCGGCGCGGGCTCTTTCGTTGACCGTCTCCATGGCCCATGGCAACCATTCTTGAGTATGGCCAAGCGGGCACGAGAAACGGTCGAGTGATCGCGTGAGAGGAATGGCATGAGCGCGAATGCTTTGTACGCCGGTCGAGACTGGAAACTCGACCACGACAAGCGAGTCAAGGTCAGCAACGCGGAACTTCGTTACACCGTCGTGGGGCGCGGCGAGCCTGTCCTGTGCATCCACTGCACCTCCATTTCGGACGGTCTCATCACGCCGCTCCTGAAGTACAACCCGGAGCTGCTGGACAAGTACCAGTTCATCAGCTATTACCGCGCCGGTTACAACGGCAGCACGCTGGAGAAGGACAGCCTCAGCATCGAGGAGGGCGCCGAGCACGCCAAGCAGCTCCTCGACCACCTCGGCATCGACAAGGCGCACGTCATGTCGTACTCCTTCGGCGGGGTGATCGGCTTCCAGTTCATGCTCTCCTACCCCGAGCGCACGCACTCGGCGGTGCTGCTGGAGCCGTACCTGCCGCGTGAGGGCGCCGAGGCCGAGAAGGCCAACAACGACGCCGTGATGACGGCCATCGAGCTGGTGCAGAAGGGCGACAAGCTCACCGCCGCCTGCGACTTCATGGCCGCCGTCTGCGGCCCGAGCTACCTCGGCTCCGTGGACATGACCTGCCCCCTCGACGTGTGGGAGCGGGTCGAGGAGTGCGCGGACGTCACGTTCAAGGTCGACTTCCCGGCGCTGGGCGGCTGGGGCTTCCGCATGTCCAAGGCCGACCAGCTGGTGCCGGACAAGCCGCGGATGCCGGTGCTGGCCGTGATGGGCCTGGACAGCGAGGCGGCCATGCCCGGCTTCCGCGAGGCGCAGCACTTCCTCATGAACTGGCTGCCCCAGGCCGAGCGCTGCGGCATCGTCGGCGCCACCCACGGCCTGCAGATCATGAACCCGAGAGCGGTCGGCGAAGGCGTCTCGGCCTTCCTCGCCAAGCACCCGATGCAGTAGCACCCGAGGCAGTGAGAGGAGAGCGATGTCGGATCTGACGGCTGAGCGACTGGCGGCGGCACATCAGGCGCTGCGGTCCGGCGACCGCGAGCGCGCGCTGGAGTACTGGCACCCCGACGTGCGGTTCCAGTCCCCCGGCAACCACCCGTACGCCGGCTGGCACGACGGCCTGGACGCCTTCATGGGCTTCATCAAGACCTGGCAGCGGCTGGCCGGCGGCACCCTGCGCATGGAGCAGATCGCCTGCCTGGTCAACCCGGTGGACGGCTACACCATCGACGTCAACCGGTGCACCGCCGTGCGCAGGCGCACCGGCTCGGACGGCACCTCCTTCTACGAGCACCTGCAGATGGAGGGGGTGGACCTGATGCGGTGGGAGAACGGCCGCATCGTGGAGGGCCGCGGCGGCATCTTCGGCGACGGGACCGCCAACTTCAGCTCGTTCTTCGGTCCGATCGGCCCCGACGGGCGCAGATCCGACGACTGAGCGGGCGATCCCCGGCGGGCCGGTCGGTACCGGCCCGCTTTCTCGTGCCCGCGGCCCGTCCCGGCCCTCCTTCGTGCCCCTTTTTCCCGCAGGAACGCGCCCACAGGAGAAGACATGACCCGTTTGCGTGGCGTCCTCCGCGCCTCCGCCGCCGCCCTGGCCGTCACCGCCGCGCTGGCGGCGGCGACGCCGGCCCAGGCGCTCCTGGCCCCGTCCTTCCGGGCCGTGGACCCGCCCGGCGACCCCACCGCCCTCTGGAACGTCGACGTGCTGGACGCCTCCCATGCCTACGCCGTCGGCTGGCGCGGCTACGACGGCTCGCCGGACACCTCCGTGCTGCGCTGGGACGGCTCGTCCTGGAGCAGGCTGCCGCTCACCGCCGGGTACGACGTGCCGAGCCCGTGCTGCGTCGCGGCCGTCGCGCCGGACCAGATCTACGTGACCGGCAGCAAGAGCATCGCCGACGTCTCCTGGCCGCGCTCGGCGTACTGGAACGGCTCGGCCTGGTCGGAGATCCCGCCCCCGCCCGGCTGGACGCCCCCGCTGCCCGGCGACGAGTGGACCGGCCCGATCGCCGCCACCAAGGACGGCTCGCTCTGGTCGATCAGGTTCAAGAACACCGGCGGCACCGACATCCTGCGCCTGCGCCAGGGCTCCTGGACGGTCTACCCGCGCACCGAGAACCTGGGCCTGCTGCGCGCCGTGGACGGCGGCGACCAGATCGTCTTCGCCGCCGAGAACGGCGTCGTCCTGTGGGACGGCACGGCCATGCGCTCGCTGGGCAGGCCGGGCGTCAGCCCCCGGGGCGTGTACGTCGAGGGCCCCGGCCGGATCTGGATCAGCGGCTACCAGCCCCGTCCCAACCAGCCCGCCACCCCGGCGATCGCCCGCTACGACGGCGCCCGCTGGACCGTCTCGGCGCTGCCCGGCGCCCCGGGCAACGGCTCGGCGAGCATCAGCGGCGACGGCCAGGGCCACCTGATCATCCCGACCGGCGGCGGCACCACCGCACCCGCCTACCTGTACTTCGACGGCGCCTCCTGGACCCGGGTCAGCGGCCCGGCCCGCCCGTCGGCCGGGTACGCCGGCGCGTACGCGGTGGACCGCGTGCCCGGCACGTCCACGATCCTGTCGGTGGGCGGCGCCAACGTGACCAACCTGACCGGGTTCGCGATCAGTGAGCTGATCAGCCCCCGCTGAGCGGGCGGCGCGGACCCCGTGAGCGGGGAGGGGCGGCAGGCCCCTCCCCGCTCACGCGCGCCCGCGGGCCGCGCCGCCGGCGCGGATCGCCGCGAGGAGCGTGCCGGCCAGCAGCAGCGCCGAGGTGACCGTCAGGACCACGCCCAGCCGGTGCAGCCCCTCGTCGGTGGCGCGCTCGCCGTAGGTCACGCTGAGGAGCAGCGCCGAGCAGATGGCCCCGGCGTACTGCGAGGTGCGCAGCAGGCCGGCGGCCATGCCGATCAGGGCGGGCGGCGCCTGGGCGTACATGGCGGCCTGGTTGCCGACGATGTTGAGCCCGTTCTGCACCCCGAAGACCATGCTGAGCAGGCACAACGACAGGATGGACGCGCCGCCGTCGAGCGCCGGCAGCCAGGCGCAGCCCGCCAGCAGGGCCGCGGCGCCGGTCGGCAACATCCAGCGCGCCCGGCCCGACGCGCCGTCGGCCCGCGCGGCCAGCCCCGAGACCACCGCGCCCACGGCCGAGGTGGGCATCAGCAGCAGCCCGGCGACCGCCGCCGTCAGCCCCCTGCCCTGCTCCAGCCACTGCGTCCAGCCGTACAGGAAGCCGTAGGTGGCCATGAAGGTCACCGCGTTGCGCAGGTAGGTGACCAGCAGCGGCCGGTTGCCGGCCAGGTCGCGCAGGCTGCCGCCGCCGCCCGCGCCGGAACGCTCGTACGGCTCGTCGCGCGGCAGCCACAGCAGCGCCGAGACCACCCCGGCCACGGCCATCGGCAGGTTGACCAGGAAGATCCAGCGCCAGCCGCCGAGCGCGTCGAGCAGCCCGCCGAGCGGCGGCCCGAGCACCATGCTGACCTGCCCGGCCATGGCCAGCGCGCCCATCACCGAGGCGGGCGCGGCGCCGCCGGACCGCTGCGACCTGCGGCGGACCATGCTCATGGCGGCCGGGTAGGCGGCCGAGGTGCCGAGGCCGATCACCACGCGGGCGGCCACGAGCAGGCCGAGGGTCGGCGCCCAGTAGCCGAGCAGCCCGCCGGCCGCGACCGTGACCAGCCCGGCCAGGTAGACGCGGCGCGGGCCGAGCCGGTCGGCCAGCCGGCCCAGCACCGGCTGACCGATGGCGGTGGCCAGGTACAGGGCCGACACCAGCCAGGAGGTGGCGTCGGCGCCCACGCCGAAGTGGTGGGCGATGGGCACGAGCGCGATGGCGATGATCGAGGAGTTGATCGGGTTGAGCAGCGAGCCGACCGAGACCGCCGTGACGAAGCGGGGGCCGAAGGCGGCCTGGCCGGGCTCGCTGTCCGGCCGCGGCGGCGCGGTCACAGCTGGTACTTCTCCTCTAGCTTCTCGTAGATGTCGATCTTGTAGTCGATGGCGGCCAGGTCGTCCTTGAGCTGGTCGATGCGCTTGGCCACCTCCTCGCGGTGGGTGAGCAGGATCTGCTTGCGCTCGGCGGTGGTGCTCTCGCCGGCGCGGACCAGCTCGGCGTAGCGGCGGACGTCGGCGATGGACATCCCGGTGCCGCGCAGCCTGGTCAGGAAGCGGATCCAGGCCAGATCACGTTCGGTGTAGCGGCGGTGCCCGTTACCGCCGCGCGGCGGCGTCTCCCGCATCAGGCCGGCTTTCTCGTAATAGCGCAGCGCGTGGGCGCTGAGGCCGGTCTCGGCTGCGACTTCCGCGATCGTCAGGCTCTGACTCATACCGATCATTGTCGCCCTTCGAGCGCGATCCAAGTCAAGTGCATTCGCCGGAATTCCGGTGAATGCGGGTTCGGACTTGACGGAATGGGACCGGCTACCTCCATACCGCCCGGTCACCGCAGGGCGGCGCGTTGACGCGTTTTCCGGCGGCCGAACATGATTCATCCGTAGCGCCGGACGAAATGGTGGTGCCAATGGCGAAGAGCGAATTCGTGAGATTCCTCGGCGACCTCCGGGAGAATCCGCAAAGACGCGCTGAGTATAGCGCGAGAAATCTCAGTCAATTGTTGTTCCACGCCTCCGACGAGGGCTTCCGGTTCACCGCCGAGGAGCTGGTGTCGGTGGTCGGGGCCCTGGAGATCGAGGTCATCGTCGCCAAGGACGGCGAGTCCGTCGACGGCGGCAGCACGCTCTGGCGGCACATGTGGGGCAGGCGTTACCTGGACTACCTGCTCGATCACGTGGTGGCCAGGTTCGGCGAGCAGGAGCTGCGCGGGTTCGCGGCCGACGAGAGGCGGCCGGTGGCATGAGCGGGACGAATCTGATCGCGTTCCTGCGCCTGGCGGGCTCGCGCGCCGACGTGCTGGAGTCGCTGAAGGACAAGAGCAAGGCGGAGGTCGTCGCCGCCGCGGCCGAGCACGGGCTGCCGTTCTCCGAGGCCGACTTCAACGGCGTGGTGTGGGAGCTGGAGGAGCGCCTGGCCGACCTGCGCGGCGACGCCTTCGACGCCACCTTCCCGCTCTGGCGGACGATGTGGGGCCGGCACTACCTGGAGTTCCTGGTCGGCGACCTGCTGCCCGCGCTGGAGCGGGCCCGGCTGCTGGAGCCGTCGTGAGCGCCTACGACTACATCGTGGTGGGCGCGGGCAGCGCCGGCTGCGTCCTGGCCAGGCGGCTGCTGGACGCGCTGGGCTGCCGGGTGCTGCTGCTGGAGGCCGGCGGCCCGGACGACGCCGAGTGCGTGCACCGGACCGACGTCCCGTCGATGACGTCGATGTGGGGCTCGCCGGAGTTCGTGTGGGACTACGCCAGCACCCCGCAGCGGGAGCTGGGCGGCCGGGTCGTGCCCATCCCGCAGGGCCGCGTGACGGGCGGCGGCAGCTCGGTCAACGCCATGATGTACGTGCGGGGCAACCGCCGCGACTTCGACGGCTGGGCCGCGCTGGGCAACGACGGCTGGTCCTACGACGAGGTGCTGCCCTACTTCAGGCGCTCGGAGGACTACCCGGGCGGCTCGCCGGAGTACCGGGGCGGCGGCGGCCCGCTGAAGGTCGTGGACTACGGCTCGCCGTCGGACGCCTCGCGCGCCTTCGTCCGGGCGGCGATCGCCCGCGGCCGCGCCGACGGCACGGGCGACTACAACGGCCCCCGGCAGGAGGGCCTGGCCTTCTTCTACCAGTCCACCCGGGACAAGGACGGCCGCCGCTCCAGCACGTCGGAGGCGTTCCTGCGGCCGGTGCTCGGCGAGCCGAACCTCACGCTGGAGACCGGCGCCGTCGTCACCCGCCTCACCGTCGAGGGCGGCCGGGCCGCCGGCGTGGAGTACGTCAAGGACGGCCGTGCGCACCGGGCCACGGCCGCGCAGGAGGTCGTCGTGGCCTGCGGCGCGCTGGGCTCGCCGGCGCTGCTGCTGCGCTCGGGCCTCGGCCCGGCCGCGCACCTGCGCGAGCACGGCGTCGAGGTGGTCGCCGACCTGCCGGGCGTGGGCCGCAACCTGCAGGACCACGTGCTGTTCGGCATCGGCTACGAGAGCCTGCGCGAGCTGCCCTTCCCCGAGCTGCTGGCCGAGGCGGGGCTGTTCACCAACGTCCTGGGCGGCGACGGGCCGGACCTGCAGTTCTTCTTCGGCCCGGTGCAGTTCATCGACGACCGGTACAGGACGGACGGCCCGGGGTTCACCTTCGCGCCGATCCTGCTGCAGCCGGAGAGCAGGGGCGAGGTGCGGCTGCGTCCCGGCGACCCGCTGCGTCCCCTCGTCGACCCGCACTACCTGGAGGCCGCCGCGGATCTGCGGCTGCTGACCGAGGCCGTCGTCCTGGCCAGGGAGCTGGTCTCGGACGCGGCCTTCGACTCCCTGCGCGGGCGGGAGCTGGCCCCCGGGCCCGGCGTGACCAGCCCGGCCGCCCTGGCCGAGTACGTGCGGGCCAGCGCCTCGACCGTGTGGCACCCGGCCGGCACCTGCCGGATGGGCCGCGACGACGAGGCGGTCGTCGGGCCCGACCTGCGGGTGCGCGGCGTGGACGGGCTGCGCGTGGCCGACGCCTCGGTCATGCCGGTCATCACCCGGGGCAACACCAACGCGGCCACGATCATGATCGCCGAGAAGGCCGCCGACCTGGTCGCCGCATCGGCGCGGAGGTGAGCTGAGATGACACAGAGCTTCGACTTCGTCGTCGTCGGCGGCGGCACGGCCGGATCGGTCA
Organism: Nonomuraea sp. NPDC001684; assembly: GCF_053596515.1. Lineage (NCBI taxonomy): Bacteria > Bacillati > Actinomycetota > Actinomycetes > Streptosporangiales > Streptosporangiaceae > Nonomuraea > Nonomuraea sp. NPDC001684. Next base: position 7,569 of record NZ_JBSFGJ010000222.1, on the reverse strand, counting down.
TCGCCGCCCGGCTGAGCGAGCTGCCCGGGGCCAGCGTGCTGGTCCTGGAGGCGGGCGACACGAAGATCACGGACGCGGTCGAGGACCCGAGCCGGTGGAACGAGGTGCTGCTGACCGAGCTGGACTGGGCGTACATGAGCGAGCCGCAGCCGGGGCTCGGCGGACGCCAGGTCTACTCGGCGGCGGGCCGCGGCCTGGGCGGGACCTCGAACGTCTATCACATGATCCACACGCGCGGCCGTCCGGCGGACTTCGACGCCTGGGCCTACGACGGCTGCCCCGGCTGGTCCTACGCCGACGTCCTGCCCTACTTCCAGCGCCTGGAGGGCCAGCGGGACACGACCAACCCCACGGCGGGCCACGACGGCCCCATCAAGATCGTCAACGCCCGGGACATGGGCAACCCGGTCTCCCAGACGTTCGTGGACGCCTGCGTGGAGCTGGGTTACCCGCAGGTCGAGGACTTCAACGCCGACAGCTTCGGCGTCAGCTGGCACCACGTCGACATCGACGTCGACAAGGGAACCCGCTGCGGGGTGCGCGCCTCCTACCTGGAGCCGGCGCTGGAGCGGCTGAGCGTCGAGGTGGGCGCGCTGGCCACCCGGCTGCTGTTCGAGGGCGAGCGCTGCGTGGGCGTGGAGTACCTCAAGGACGGCGAGCTGCGGACCGTCAGGGCCGAGCACGAGGTGATCGTCAGCGCGGGCGCGATCCAGTCGCCCAAGCTGCTGCAGCTGTCCGGCATCGGCGAGGCCGGGGCGCTGGCCGCGCTCGGCATCCCGGTGGTCGCCGACCTGCCCGGCGTGGGCGCCAACTTCCACGACCACCCGCTGGTCATCGGCCCGATCGGGTACATGGAGGAGGCCGCGCCCGACCCGCGCGGGCAGGTCACCGAGGTCGGCCTGTTCTGGGGGTCGGAGCCGGGGCTGCCGGTGCCCGACATGGAGATCTGCCTGGTGCACCGGGCGCCGTTCGGCGACCAGTTCTTCGCCAACGTCATCAAGCGGGTGGAGACCGGGCAGCCGCTCACGCCGGTGCGCGAGCTGGTCGACCCGAAGATCGTGCTCACCCTGCCGGGGCTGGTCCGCCCGCTGTCACGGGGCAGCGTACGGCTGGCCGGCACCGACCCGACGGCCTACCCGCGGGTCAGCGCGAACTACTTCGCCGAGCGCTCGGACCTGGAGCGCACGGTGACGATGGTGCAGATCGCCCGCGACATCTACGCCAGCTCCGCCTTCCGGCGCAACTGGGGGCTGACCGAGGTCGCGCCCGGCCCGGACGTGCGCACCCGGGAGCAGCTCAGCGCCTGGGTGGTGGAGAACGTCGGCTCGTACTACCACTTCGCCGGCTCCTGCAAGATGGGCTCCGACAGCCTCGCCGTGGTGGACACCCGGCTGCGGGTGCGCGGCGTCGAGGGGCTGCGCGTCGCCGACGCCTCGATCATGCCGACGATCGTCTCGGCCAACCCCCACACCACCACCGTGATGATCGGCGAGCGCGCGGCCGAGTTCGTCGCGGCGGACTTCCTCCCGGCCCGACAGGAGGCCACGCGATGATCCACCAGTTCATCTTCGGCGCCCCCAAGCCCGGCTTCACCGCCCAGCAGTTCCAGGACTACTGGGTCAACGTGCACGCGGTGAAGTTCGCCAGCAAGATCAAGCAGATCAGGCAGTACCTGGTCGACACCCGCATCCCCTTCGACGGCGACGTGGGCCGGCCGCCGCTGCCGCACCAGGGCATCGCCGAGATCTGGCTGGCCAATGCCGAGGAGCAGCTCGCCTCGCTGCAGAGCGAGGAGTTCCTCCAGGGCGCCCGGCTGGACGAGCCCAACTGGGCGGCGTTCTGGTCGACGATCGTGGTGGACACCGTCGCCCACGAGCTGGTGCCCGGCCCCAGGCCGCGGCCGGACAGCTGGGTGAAGGTCACCACGCTGATCAAGCGGCGGCCCGGCCTGCCGCTGGACACCTACCGCAAGCAGTCCCTGGAGTCCTACGCCGCCGCGGTGGCCGGGCTGCCGGGCCTGCGCAGGCACCTGCACTGCCACACCGTGGACGGCGCGTACACCTTCGGCGAGGCCGGCTTCGACGCCGTGGACCAGCTCTGGTTCGACGACGTGGACGCGCTGCGCGCCGCGCTGGCCTCGGCCCACCACGCCCGCCGGGTCAAGCCGGAGCTGGAGGCGATCGCCGACCCGGCCCACGTGTTCTCCATGACCTGCAAGGAAAACTGGATCATCCCCGGGGAGTCGGCATGACCAAGCGCGTTCTCGTGATCCTCTCGGAGTTCGGCTACTGGGGGGAGGAGCTCGTCGGCCCGCTGTCGGCCTTCGACGAGCGCGGCTACGACGTCGTGTTCGCCACGCCGACCGGCAAGCAGCCGCACGCCCTGCCGCCCAGCATGGACCCCGACTACGTCGACCCGCCGCTCGGCCGCTCGGTCACCACGCCCGAGGTGGCCAAGCTGACCCGCGACCTGGACGAGTCGGGCCGCCTGGCCAACCCGCTCAACCTGTCGGCCTGGGCGCCCGAGCGTCCCTACACCAGCAGCCCCGACTACCTGCGCCGGCTGGAGTCCTACCACCGGGCGGTGGCCAAGCTGGAGGCCGAGCTGGTGCCCTACGACGCGGTGCTGATCGTGGGCGGCAGCGGGCCGATCGTGGACCTGGCCAACAACGAGCGGGTGCACGAGATCGTGCTCGCGTTCGTGCGGGCGGGCAAGCCGGTGGCCGCCGAGTGCTACGGCGTGGCCTGCCTGGCCTTCGCCCGCGACTGGGAGGACCGCAAGAGCATCATCTGGGGCAAGCGCGTCACCGGCCACTGCAAGGAGTACGACTACAAGGACGGCACCGGGTTCCTCGGCGTGCCCGACTTCAACATGGGGCCGCCGCCGTACCCGCTGGAGTACATCCTGCGGGACGCCACCGGGCCGCAGGGCCGCTACATCGGCAACTTCGGCAGGGAGACCTCGGTCATCGTGGACTTCCCGTTCGTCACCGGACGCTCCACGCCCGACTCGTTCCTGACCGGGCAGAAGATCGTCGAAGTGCTCGAGGGCGGCCTGCGCCGCTTCGGCTGGTGATGGCGGGCCATGGCCAGGGACGGCAACACCGCGATCATCGAGCAGTTCCTCAGCGACGGCATCACGTACATGTTCGGCAACCCGGGGACGGTCGAGCAGGGCTTCCTCGACGCGCTGGAGGGCTTCGAGGACTTCCACTACATCCTCACCCTGCAGGAGACGGTGGCGGCCGGCATCGCCGACGGGTACGCCCGCGCCACGGGCGGCCCCGCGCTGCTGCAGCTCCACAGCGGTGTGGGGCTGGGCAACGCGATCGGCATGCTGTACCAGGCCAAGCGGGGGCACTCCCCGCTGGTGGTGGTCGCCGGTGAGGCCGGGGTCGGCTACGACGCGATGGACGCCCAGATGGCCGCCGATCTCGTGGCCATGGCCCGGCCCGTCACCAAGCACGCCATGCGCGTGATCGACCCCGGCTCGGTGCTGCGGGTGCTGCGCCGGGCGGTCAAGATGGCGATGACGCCGCCGCGCGGCCCGGTGTTCGTGGCGCTCCCGCTCGACGTCCTGGACCAGCCCAACCACGAGCCGGTCCAGCCGTCGGTGGTGCCGCACTCGGCCGCGCTGCCCGCCCCCGAGCTGGTCCGCCGGGCCGCCGGGCTGCTGTCCGGCGCCCGGTCCCCGATCATCCTGGCCGGCGACGGCGTGTCGGTCTCCGGCGCGCAGGCGGAGCTGACCCGGGTGGCCGAGCAGCTCGGCGCGGACGTGTGGGGCGTGGAGTTCTCCGAGGCGAACATGGACGGCCGGCACCCGCTCTTCCGCGGCCAGCTCGGCCACATGTTCGGCCAGGTCAGCGCGGACGCCGTCAAGGACGCCGACGCCGTGCTGGTGGTGGGCACGTACCTGTTCCCCGAGGTGTTCCCGTCGCTGAGCAGCCCGTTCGGCAAGGACGCGCGGATCGTGCACATCGACCTGGACTCGTACGAGATCGCCAAGAACCACCCGGTCACGCTGGGCCTGGTGGCCGACCCCCGGCTCACGCTGGCGGCGCTGTCGGCGGAGCTGGAGGGCACGCTCAGCAAGGCCGACCGGCAGGCGGCGGCGGCCCGGCTGGCCCGCCGGACGGCGGCGCCGCGCCCGGCGCCGGCCGAGGACTCGATACTCAACGCGTTCATGCGCGAGCTGGCGGCGCGGGCCCCCGAGGACGTGATCGTCTTCGACGAGGGGCTGACCGCCTCCGGCGTGATCGGCTCCTACTTCCCGCCGCGCGGGCCGGGGAGCTGGTTCCTGACCCGCGGCGGCTCGCTCGGCGTGGGCATCCCGGGGGCGATCGGCGCCAAGCTCGCCCATCCGGACCGCACGGTGATCGGCTTCACCGGCGACGGCGGCAGCATGTACACCTTCCAGGCGCTGGCCACCGCCGTCCGGTACGACATCGCCGCCAAGTTCGTGATCTGCAACAACCACAGCTACCGGCTGCTGGACAACAACATCGAGGAGTACTGGCGCGGCCGGGGCATCCCCGGTCACCGCTTTCCTCGCTCCTTCGACCTCTCCTATCCCGACCTCCAGTTCACCGACCTGGCCAGAGGCTGCGGCGTGGACGGGCTGCGGGTGGAGAAGGCCGACCAGATCGAGGAGGCCGTCGAGCGGCTGCTCGGCCACGACGGCCCCTTCCTCATCGACCTCGTCACCGAACCGGGGAGGCCATTGTGAGCGGCATCGAGCCACGGGCCGGCGCGGCGCTGAACGGCCGCAAGATCGCTGTCCTGATGGAGAGCGACTACGTCGAGCCGGAGATCTTCTACTACGAGCGGCGCTTCGCCGAGGCCGGCGCCGAGGTGCACTTCATGACCCGCCTGTGGGGGCAGCCGTCGATCACCTTCACCGGCCACGAGTGGCGGGTGCCGTTCACCGTGGACCGCGGGTTCGAGGGCATCAGCGACCGTGAGCTGCGCTCCTACGCCGCGGTGATCGTGCCCTCGGGGATCGTCTCGGACCGGCTGCGCTTCACCGACGACGTCAACCGGCTGGCGCCGGCCACCGCGTTCGTGCGGCGGGCGCTGGAGGAGCCGTCGATCATCACGGGCGTGATCTGCCACGGCCTGTGGCTGATGGCCGCCGCCCCCGAGACGATGCGCGGGCGCAAGGTCGTCGCGCACAACAACCTCGTGGGCGACGTGCGGAACATGGGCGCCGAGTACGTGGACCAGGACGTGGTCATCGACGGCAACCTGATCACCGGGCGCAGCGTGTACCACTGCCATCTGTTCGCCCACACCATCATCGGCCAGCTCGCCGAGACGCTGTAGGAGCAACGATGAACTTCACCTTCATGGACACCGTGGCCGGGCGGGTCGAACGGTTCGACGCCGGCTCCGGCTCCTTCCGGCTGGCGACCATCGACGGCCGTACGGTCGAGGTGCGCCTGGACGGCGAGGTCTCGGCCGAGCTGCTGCGCAACCTGGGCGAGCCGTACGTGGACGCGGGCGACCACGTGCGCGACATGCTGACGCCGGGCCGCCACCTGTTCGTCTACGGGATCTTCTACCCCGAGGGCGAGGAGCCGGTCTTCTCGGCCAAGCGGCTGATCTTCCTGGGCCGCGGCTCCGGCGAGTACCGGTTCGAGCAGCCCGACTGGTGGATCAACCAGCTCGACGAGATCGCCGCGTTCTACCGCCGCGCCCAGTTCGGGCAGGGCCCGGTCGACTTCCGCGACTACCGGACGATCCTGCGCCTGGGCGGCGACAAGACCGCCAGCCACGTGCAGGAGACCGACACGATCTCGCGGCTGGTGTACGGCATGGCCTCGGCGTACCTGCTGACCGGCGACGACGCCTACCTGGAGGTCGCCGAGCGCGGCACCCGCTACCTGCGCGAGCACATGCGCTTCGTGGACCCCGAGAACGACGTCGTGTACTGGTACCACGGCATCAAGGTGGACGGCGAGCACGAGAAGAAGCTGTTCACCTCGGAGTTCGGCGACGACTACGACGCCATCCCGATGTACGAGCAGATCTACGCCCTGGCCGGCCCGACGCAGACCTACCGGGTCACCGGCGACAAACGCATCGCCTCCGACGTCAACGCCACGCTGCGGCTGTTCGAGAAGTTCTTCCGCGACCACCGGCGCGGCGGCTACTACTCGCACGTCGACCCGATCCTGCTCAGCCCGCACCACGAGTCGCTCGGGCCGAACCAGTCGCGCAAGAACTGGAACTCCATCGGCGACCACGCCCCGGCCTACCTGATCAACTACTACCTGGCCACCGGCGACGAACGCCACCTGGAGATGCTGGAACGCACCTTCGACACGATCGTCGAGCACTTCCCCGAGCCGTCGAGCCCGTTCGTCAACGAGCGCTTCCACGACGACTGGAGCCACGACCTGACGCACAGCTGGCAGCAGGACCGCGCGGTCGTCGGGCACAACCTGAAGATCGCCTGGAACCTCATGCGCATGCACGGCGCCCGCCCCAAGGACGCCTACCGGGACCTGGCCGAGCACCTGGCCCGCACCATGCCGGCGGTCGGCAGCGACCAGCAGCGCGGCGGCTGGTACGACGTCGTCGAGCGGCACCGGGCCGAGGGCCAGCGGTGGCACCGCTTCGCCTGGCACGACCGCAAGGCGTGGTGGCAGCAGGAGCAGGCGATCCTGGCGTACCTGATCGTGGCCGGCGAGCTGGGCGGTGACGACCACCTGGAGCAGGCGCGCCAGGCGGCGGCCTTCTACAACGCCTTCTTCCTCGACCACGACGAGGGCGCGGTCTACTTCAACGTGCTGGCCAACGGCCTGCCGTACCTGCTCGGGACCGAGCGGTTCAAGGGCAGCCACTCGATGAGCATGTACCACTCCTCCGAGCTGTGCTATCTGGCGACCGTCTACACGCGGCTGCTGGTCACGCGGCAGCCGCTCACCCTGCACTTCAAGCCGGGCCCGGACGCCGAGCGCATCCTGCGCGTCGCGCCCGACCTGCTGCCGGCCGGGCGGGTGCTGCTCACCGAGGCCGAGGTGGACGGCAAGCCGTACGAGGTGCTGGACCCGGTGGCGATGACCGTGGAGCTGCCGGAGTCCACCGAGGCGCTGCGCGTCAAGGTGACGCTGACCCCGGTGCAGGAGTGAGCGTGCCGGCCATGGAGATCACGACGGACACGATCGGCCCGGTCACCGTGATCGGGCTCACCGGCCAGCTCGACAGCAGGTCGGCCCCGGCGGCGCAGGAGCGCATCCTGGCGCTGCTGCCGGACAGCCGGCCGGTGCTGCTCGACCTGACCGGCGTCAGCTACCTGTCCAGCGCGGGCCTGCGCACGATGCTGCTGGTCTACCGGCAGGCGCGGACCCTGGACAGCTTCATCGCCCTGGTGGGCCTGTCGGACGAGCTGCGCGGGGTGATGGCGGCGACCGGGTTCCTGCGCTTCTTCGTCGTCGCCGACTGCGTGGCGGACGCGCTGGAGATCGTCCGGGCCGCCGAGCCTCGGGAGGAGGCCACATGAGTGTGGAGACGCAGGGCGTGCCGGGCCGGATCGACTCCTTCCCGACGGCCGAGCTGGCCGGGTTCG
>NZ_JBSFGJ010000221.1:0-15535 GCF_053596515.1 Nonomuraea sp. NPDC001684 | reverse complement strand
GGGTAGAGGCCGCCGCCGCAGATCCCCACGATGTCGCAGGACGCGCAGGTCTCCGACATCGCGTCACGGCCGATCTGCCGGGCGACGATGGCCGGTTCGAGCAGCGCCGTGTCGAAGGAGTCGCGCAGCACGTGCAGCGCGGTGCGCGCCGCCCCCTCGTAGGCGGACTTGAGCGTGTCGACCTGCTCGATGCTGCCGTCCGTCTCCACCACGACCATGGCCACGGGCGCCAGCCCGATCGACTCGCTCCTGGACGGGCTGCCGCACAACTGCCGGATGATCTCGCTGAACAGCCGGATCCGGGTCGCCCTGGGCCGGGCCGAACGCCAGTGCTCGAAGACGGCGACGAGCCAGTCGCCGTAGGGCTGTGCGGTCGCCGACCAGCCGGGCGGTGGAGTCTCCCAGTTGCCGTGCGGCAGCAGGAAGTCCACCGTCGGCGGCTGGAACTCCAGCAGGGCCTTGTAGGTGATGACGGGGTCGTTGGCGAGGTCGAGCGTGCACAGCAGGCCGCTGAACAGGTGGCGATAGGCGGGCGAGGTGAGCCGGGCCAGCCCGGCGCGCACCTTGTCGTAGCTGCCCTCCCCGTCGGAGCGCCGGCGGTGGCGGTCGTGCCCGTCGGCGTCACCGTCGAGGCTGACGCCGACGTACACGTCGAGCTCGGCGAGCAGGTCCAGGAACGCCTCGCTGAGCAGGACGCCGTTGGTCTGCACCTGGACGACCGCGTCTGTCCGCTCGCCGAGCGCCGATCTCAGGGCGTTCACCGCGTACCGGACGTGTGGTATGCCTGCCAGCAGGGGCTCGCCGCCGTGCAGGGTGATGTCCACGCTCTTCAGCTGATGAGCATCGGCGTGTTCGGCGATGCGGGCGGCCACGCGGTCGATGGTCGGCTTCGCCATGCTCCGCGGCTGGCGGCGCCAGCTCTGGTCGGCCATCTCGTACATGTAGCAGTAGTCGCAGGCGAGGTTGCAGCGGCTGTGCAGCTTGAGGATGAACTGCCGGAAGGCGGTGGGGCGCCAGCCGGACTCCAGCAGGAGCCCGACGTCGAGGTCGGCGGGCCATTCGTTGCCGCCCGGACCGGTGGGCGCTCCGCCGTCTCCGTGCACGTCGATCAGCTCCTGGGACGAATGTGCTCCTCCATCATGGTCGCAGGAATCACGCTGTCAAAATCCCTTCGCCGGTGTTTTCGACCTCACCAAGGGGCGGGGGCCGGTGGGGGGATCAGCGGGGGGCGGTCGTCGCAGGTGAGGGTGTTGGGCAGGAGCCAGGGGGCGAGCCAGCCGTCGTTGCCGCCGCCGTCCGTCAGCGCGAACTCCGAGCCGGACGGGGTGAAGTGGAAGGTGCCGCAGTTGTTCACGGGGACCGCGCCCACGTTGCGGGCGTCCACGTTCTCGAAGGCGGCCGAGCCGGCGGCGCGGGCGCTGAGCACCGAGGTGCCGGTGCCGTCCACCCGGACGTCCTTGAAGCGCAGGTTCGTGATGGAGTAGAGGTCCTTGACGGGCCAGTCGGCGACCAGCATGACGGCGTTGTAGGTGTTGTCCAGGTAGTGGTCGCCGGTCACCCGGATGTCGGCGTCGATGTTCCGCTCCAGGGCGTAGAACCAGATGGCGCCGAGGCCGATCTTCCAGTTCAGCTCGTACGTGCCGGCCCGCACGGTGGTGTTGCCGGTGATGTCCAGGCGGCCGGCGAACGGCTCGGCGCCGAAGCGGGAGCCGACCTGCAGGGCGCTGCCCTCGCGGACGGGGTCGGCGATCAGGTTGGCCGAGACCGTGTTGTCGGTGCCGCCGTAGATCGCGATGCCGTTGGCCAGCACCGGCGTCTGGACCGTGTTGTGGTCGAAGGTGTTGCGCGCGTCCGCCGTGCGCTCCGACCACATGGCCAGGCCGTCGTCGCCGGAGTTGCGGACGAAGTTGTCCGACACGACCGTACCGGTGACGCCGGTGTGCAGGTTGAGCCCGTCGGCGATCTGGTCGGCGATCACGTTGCCGGTGACGCGGGTGCCGCTCATCGGGCCGTCGAACCAGAGGCCGACCTTGGTGTGGTGGATGTGCAGGCCCTCGATCGTGGAGTCGCTCATCGCGCCGCCGACGCCGTTGACCTGGTCGGTGTCGACGCGCTCGCGGACGTCGCCCTCGATGGCGAACCCGGACAGGTGCACGTTGCGGCTGCCGCCGTCCGCGGCGTCCCTGCCGTAGAAGCCGACGCCGGTGTGGACGGACCCGTCGGGCGCCGGGGCCTCCAGGGTGACCTCGCGGCCCTTGATGATCGTGTACCAGCTTCCGGCGCCGGTGATCGTCACGTCGTCCACGACGATGTGCCGGTTGACCTGGTACGTGCCGGGCGGGACGTACACCTTCAGGTGGGCGCGCCTGGCGAAGGCGACGGCCCGGTCGAAGGCGGCCGACGACTCGCGGCGCCCGGACGGGTCCGCGCCGAAGGCCAGCACGTCGGCCGCGACCGGCACGATCCGCGGCGGGGCGACGAGTTCGGAGTCGAGCAGGTCGATGACCGTCCAGGCGGCTCCGGCGCTCGCCGTCAGCCGGATCCGGTCGCCCGCCCGGTACGTGCGCCCGAGCAGCAGGCGCTGCTCGTCGTAGAAGTGGCTGGGCCGGAACGGCTTGACGATCGCCGGGGCCGGGGTGGTGGCGCTGGGCACGCAGGAGCACTCGGTGATCCACCAGTCCGGGTGCAGCAGGTCGGCCCCGGGGTCGTTGGTGAAGGGGTACTGGTTGTACAGCCAGGAGTACTGCGAGGTCAGCGTCATGGTGGCCCGGTGGCGGCCGTTGACCGCGACGTCGAGCGGCGCGGTGATGCCGCCGCCCGCGGGCGCGTCGGGGATGCTGTAGCGGACCGTGATCGCGTTGGCCGCGGCCGGCAGGGTGAACTCGACGTGCCGGCCGGGCGTCAGCCGGACCGCCCGCCGCCCGGACGCCTCGGCGGGCAGCGTGTACGCGGTGCGGTCGGGGCCGATGACCGTGCCGTCCGTCGAGGCGTTCTCGGCCTCCTGCTCGGCGAAGCCGACGCGCGCGCCCCGGCCGGCGACCAGGGCCGGGTCGAGGGCGGCCCTGGTGACCACGGGCGCATGTGCCGCCACGGCCTGCGCGGGGACGGCGAGCGAGGCGAGGGGGAGGCCGAGGGCCGCGGCGAGCACCGCCACGACCCTCCGGGATGTGCTCGTGCCTGACATCCGAAGCTCGATTCTCTCGGGGGGTGAGGTGACAGTAGGACCCCACGACCCCGCGACACAAGGCTCCTGCGAAGGAGTTTCGGAGCTTTGATGTCGAGCTGCAAGCGTTTATCGGTTTCTTGCGACAGTCGTGCAAGTCGCTTGCGTCAGGGGAGCCAGCTCGCCCGGCCGTGCAGGGCGGCGTACCCGACGAAGGCCACCACGTCGATCAGCGTGTGCGCGATCACCAGCGGCATCGCGCGCCCCCACCGCTGGTACAGCCGTCCGAACACCAGCCCCATGACCACGTTCCCGACGAACCCCCCGAACCCCTGATACAGGTGGTACGACCCCCGCAACACCGACGACACGGCCACCGCCCGCCACGGCCCCCAGCCCGCCTGGTCCAGCCGGTGCAGCAGGTAGCCGCTGACCAGCACCTCCTCCAGCACGCCGTTCTGCGCGGCGGCCAGCAGCAGCACCGGCACCCGCCACCACACCTCGGGCAACTGCCCCGGCACCACCGTCAGGTTGACGCCCAGCGCGTAGACCACCAGGTAGAAGGCCAGCCCCGTGCCGCCGATCGCGGCGGCGAGCAGCGCGCCGCGCAACGTGTCGCGGCCCGGCTCGCGCAGGTCCACCCCGATCGTCCGCAACGACTCGCCCGACCGCACCAGCAGGTACGCCACCAGCGCGACCGGCGCCACCGAGATCGCGATGTCCACGAGCTGCAACGTCAGGTCCAGCCACGGCCGCCCGGGGGCCAGCGAGCCGACCAGCACGGCCTGCTGCCCCTTCAGCTCCTTGGGCGCGGTCAGCGAGCCGATCAGCCGGACCAGCGACAACACCGCGCTGGCGCCGAGCGAGACCGACAGCACGACGAGGATCTCGGCTCTGATGAGCCTGGGGCCGAGGGCCGGACCGGGTGCGAGTGACTGGGTGTGCATGGGCCGCAGAGTAGCCGCCCAGCGCTCCGATCCGGATAAAGCACCCCTTGTCGGCGGGTCCCGGAGCTCGGTGGCCGAGCGGGCGGGACTTCCGCCGGCTCAAGCCGATGTCACACTTCCCGTCCCGGGTTCCTCTCAGAGGGCATGAACGACATGATTCTCGTCACCGGCGCCACCGGGACGTTCGGACGCCCGCTGGTCGAACTGCTCACCGCCCGAGGGGCCAAGGTGCGCGCCGTCACCCGTTCGGCGGCCGGGGTGCGCCTGCCCGCCGGAGCCGAGGCCGTCGAGGGCGACCCGGCCCGCCCCGAGACCCTCGCCGGCCACCTGGACGGCGTCACCGCCGTCTTCCTGCACCCGCGCGCCATCGGCGACGGGGCGCCCGGCCTGCTCGCCCGTGCCGCCGAGCGCGGGGCGCGGCGGGTGGTGGCCCTGTCGGCGATGAACGTCGACGAGCCCCTCGACGAGCAGCCCTCCCGCTTCCGCGGCGACCGGAACAAGGAGGCCGAGGCCGCCGCCGTGCACAGCGGCCTGGAGTGGACCAGCCTGCGCGCCGCCTCCTTCGCCGGCAACGCCCTCCAGGCGTGGGCCCCGCAGATCCGGGCCGGGGACGTCGTCCGGTACGTGCACGCGGGCTTCCAGGAGGTGCCGATCGACGAGCGGGACCTGGTCGAGATCGCCGCCAGGACGCTGCTCGGCGGGTACGCCGGACGCCGGCTCGAACTGACCGGGCCCGAGTCGCTGACCCACGCCGCGATGGTGGCCGTGCTCGGCGAGGCGATCGGCCGGCCGCTGCGCTTCGAGGAGATCCCGCCGGAGGCCGCCGAGCGGCGCCTGGTCGCGGGCGGCCTGCCGGAGCCGTTCGTCCAGGCCCTGCTGGCGCGCTACGCCAGGTACGCCACGCGCCCCCAGCACCCGGTCACCGGGGACGCGGCCGCGGTGCTCGGCCGCCCGCCCCGCACCTTCGGCGACTGGGCCGCCGCCCACGCCCCGGCCTTCGCCCGCCAGAACCACCCGGCCGACGACCGCTCGCCCGTCCATCAGCCCCTGGACGACCCGGCCGCGGGCCACGCGTCCGGGCTCGGCCCGCAGGGCTGACCAGCCGACACCGACCGGAGGATCCCGTGCCGCACTCCACCGCCTACGTCGTCACCGCGCTGGTGACGATCGCCTGCAACGCCTTCTCCGGGTTCGCCGCCATGACCCGGCTCGCCCCGGTGATGCGGTCGCTCGGCCCCGCGCTCGACCGGACCGGGGTGCCGCGGTCGTGGCTGGTCTGGCCGATGGGCACGCTGAAGGCGGCCGGCGCGGCCGGGCTGGCGCTCGGCCTGCTGGGCGTGCCCCTGGCCGGGACGGCGGCCGCGGCCGGGCTCGTCCTCTACTTCGTCTGCGCCCTCTACACCCACCTGCGCGTGGCCGACCGCTCGCCGCAGTTCTACCTGGCGATCGTGTTCCTCGCGCTCGCGGCCGCCACCCTGGCGCTGGATCCGGCGCTGGTGCTGCGGCCCTGAGCGGTCAGCCGCGCTCGGGGACGGCCATCTCGCCGAGCAGCGACCAGTCGTCCTGCGGGACGTTCGCGTTGACGATGCGCGGCGTCTCGGCCAGGTAGCCGGGCAGCACCTGCTGGGCCTGCTTGAAGTGCGCCGACCCCACGTGCGCCGCCCCGGCGGCGTCGTCGCGGAAGGCCTCGACGAGGACGTACTCGGCCGGGTCGTCGAGGCTGCGCGACCAGTCGAACCACAGGCAGCCCGGCTCGGCGCGGGTGGCCTCGGTGAACTCGGCCGAGATCTCCGGCCAGCGGCCGGCGTGCTCCGGCAGGACGCGGAACTTCGCGGTGATGAAGATCATGACGGGAACTCCCCGAGGTCGGCGGCGTTACGGCACGAGACTAGCCGCACACCGCCGCCCGGCCACGGCGGGGCACAGGCGCGTCGCGTCGCCACCTGGCCACGGCTGGCCTCACGCGCGTCGCGTCGCCGCCCGGCCATGGCGGGCCTCACGCGCGTCGCGTCACCTGATCACGCCGCAGGCGGTGCGGCCGCCCGCGTCGCCCGTCCGGTGCGTGGCCTCGTCGGGGCCGTCGGGGGCGTAGCGGGCGGGGATGTTGGCCAGGTTGTCGGGGAGCGCGTGCACGATGACCGCGCTGCCGTCGGCGTCGGTCAGCTCGCGCAGGCCGAACCGGTCGGTGACGACCGACGCGGCGCCCGACCCGTCCTTACCGACCAGCAGCGGCGGCAGGTCGCCCGAGTGCCCGGCGTGGACGGCGCCGGCCAGGTCGAGGTGGCCGCCGGCGGTGAAGAAGGGGGAGACCTGGCCGGTCGCCGGATCGACGGCCTTGGGGTCGCACAGGCCCGTCGTGTGGATGTGGAAGCCGTGGAAGCCGGGCGTCAGGCCCTTGACCGAGACCGAGACGCGCGCCGTCCCGAACCCCTCGCGCAGGATGCTGAGCCGCCCGACCGCGACGCCGCTCGTGTCGCGGATGACCACGGGCCGCGGGTCGCCCGGGCGCGCGGCGGTGGCGTCGGCCACCGCGCTCACGCCGATGGCGGCGACCCCGGCGGCGAGCGCGAGGCAGAGCGCCAGATGTGTCCGGCCGAACGTCCGTGCCTTGGGCATGGCGGAACCGTCCCTCGTGAGGCGGAGATGTGCGGACTCATCGAGGGTACGGTCGCGCCGCGCCGCCTGTCGTATAGCTCTTGAGTCACCCGTCGGGGTTATGGACCGGGAGCCACGGGCGTTCTCCCGGCGCCCTGGTCGTCGAGGGCCGGCTCCCCGAGGCCGGGCTCGCCCGCGTCGGGACGGTACGCGTCCCGGTCGGGACGGGCGGGCGCGCAGGCGTCGCCGCAGCCGCCGAAGCGCCCGGTGTCGATCGGCGTGAACCGCGTGGCCGGCACGCCCTTCAGCGCCGCCCTCATCGTGTCGTTCCAGATCGGCCCCGGCAGCGAGGCCCCGGCCACGATGGCGAAGTGCCGGCCGCCGATCGTGGTGTTCACCAGCTTGTGCCGCTGCGAGCCGCGCGGGTCGCCGATGCTGACCGCGCCCGCCAGGTCCGGGGTGAACCCGGCGAACCACGCCGTGGCGTACCCGTCGGTGGTGCCGGTCTTGCCCGCCGCCGGGCGGCCGATGCCGCCGACGCGGCTCATCGTGCCCTTGGTGAACACGCCCGACAGGATGTGCGCGGTCGCGTCGGCGACGCCCGGATCGAGCGCCTGCCGGCACGACGGCCGGTACGAGGTCGGCCGGCCGGTGGCGGCATCGGTGATCTTGGTGATGGCCATCGGCGCGCAGTACCTGCCCCGGGCGGCGATGGCGGCGTACGCGGTGGCCACCGTCACCGGGTCGGTCTCGTTGATGCCGAGCGTGAACGTCTCGTACTCCTGGAGCTTGCGGCCGTCGGCGCGGGCGATGCCGAGCGACTTGGCCGTCTCCACCGTCCGGCACAGCCCCACCCGCTGCTCCAGCGCCATGAAGAAGGTGTTCACCGAGCCCCACGTGCCGGTCCGCAGCGTCTTGAAACCGGGGGAGCCCTCGTCGTTGGTGACCGTCCAGGACGGGTCGCCGACGCCGGCGCCGGCGCAGTTCTTGAAGGCGGCGGTGGAGGGGGCTTTGTAGCCGTTGCCCACGGTGATGCCGTCGTCCACCTTCATGCCCTGCTTGAGCGCCTCGACCAGGGTGAACGTCTTGAACGTCGAGCCCGCCTGGAAGCCGATCAGCCCGCCGTGCCGCGCGTCGGCCACCGCGTTGAAGGAGATCTGCTTCTTCCTGGCCGAGGAGCCGTAGCCGCGGCTGGCGGCCATGGCCCTGATCGCGCCGGTGCCGGGCTCGACCAGCGCCTCGGCGGCCAGGGCGTTGTCAGTGGCGGCGACGTGCTTCCTGATCGCCCGGTCGGCGGCGGCCTGGGCTTTCGGGTCGAGCGTGGTGTAGATCTTCAGGCCGCCCTGCGCGAAGGCGCGTTCCCTGGCCCGCCGCGTGCCGCCGAAGTCCGGGTTGGCCAGCAGCTCGTGCCGGACGTACTCGCAGAAGTAGGGATGGTCGCTGTCGCCGCAGCCGTTGGGCAGCCGGACGTCCTTGAACCCCAGCTTCCTCGCCTTGGCCGCGGCCGCCTGCTCCGGCGTGATCCTGCCCAGCTCGGCCATCCGGTCGAGCACCACGTTCCGCCGGGCCAGCAGCAGCGCGCGGGCCTTCCCGCCGCGGCTCGGGTCGGTCGTGTTCGGGTCCTGCACGGCGCCCGCCAGCGTGGCGGCCTGGGCCAGGTCCAGCCGGGACGCCGGGACGCCGAAGAACCGCCTGGCCGCGGCCTGCACGCCGTTGGCCCCCGCGCCGAAGTAGGCGATGTTGAGGTAGCGGCGCAGGATCTCGTCCTTGCCGTACTTCTGCTCGACGCCCATCGCGTAGCGCAGCTCCTTGAGCTTGCGGGCGTAGCTGGCCTCCAGGGCCTTGTTCTTGTCCTGCTCGGTGCCGGCCGCGTTGAGCAGCACCTGCTTGACGTACTGCTGGGTGATGCTGGAACCGCCCTGGCTGAGCCGGTCGGAGCTGAGGTTCTTGACCAGGGCGCGCAGCGTGCCCTCCAGGTCGATCGCGCCGTGCTGGTAGAACCGGTCGTCCTCGATGGCGACGACCGCCGTCCGCATCACCTCGGAGATCTGGTCCAGGCGGACGATCTCGCGGTTCTGGTCGTAGAAGCGGGCGATCACGTTGCCGCGGGCGTCGTACACGGTGGAGGTCTGCGCCAGGGGCGGCTCGGCCAGCGCCACCGGCTTGAGGTTCAGCTGCTCGGTGGCGGAGACGACCAGCGTGCCGGTGCCGCCGACGGCGGGCAGCGTGATCGCGGCCGTCAGCAACCCGGCCGACATCGCCGCGACCGTGAGCCGACCGACGTTCGACAGGCGATTGGGCATGCGGGAGCACCTCCGGGCGGGAACAGGACAAGCCCGGACATGACAGCACAGGACAAAAGGCGGCGTCCAAGACCGATATCGGCCATCGGGTGATATCGGGATCGATATCACGCCAGCGTACGGGCCACGCGCGACCCCCCGTCGCGCGTGGCCGTCCGGCGGCCGGAGAGCGGCCGGAGAGCGGTCGGAGAGCGGTCAGAGCAGGGACGGCGCGGCCGGCTGCACCTGGCTCTCGACGTGCTCCTTCAGCCGCATCAGATCCTGCCGCAGCTTGCGCGCGGGATGCGCGCCGAGCAGCCCGGCGATGGCGTGCCCGGCCGCCCCCGCGATGGGGTTGTAGCACAGGTGCACCTGGACGCGCGTCCGGCCGTCGGCCTGGGCGTCCACGCGCAGCACGCCGGTGTGGGCGATGAGCTCGCCGTCGCCGGACTTCCAGGCGATCTCCGCGCCCTCCTCGCGCTTGGTCTCGGTGGCCGTGAAGCGGATGCGCGTCCCGGCCGGGCCCCTGATCACCCAGTGGGAGCGCAGCTCGTCGGCCGACAGCCGGACCTCCTCGACGTCCGGCATGAAGCGCGGGAACAGCGAGTAGTCGCTCACCAGCGGCCACACGGCCGCCACCGGCGCCGCGATCGAGACGGCCGCGTTGACGTCGATCGCCTCGCGGCCGGCGTTGACGCCGGTGAGGCGGCGCAGCGGCAGGTTCGTCGCCGCCCGCACGGCCAGCGCGGAGGCGGCGCAGCGGGTCAGCCAGGACAGCGGCTTCGGCAGCTTGCCGGTGACCGCCCAGATCGAGGCCGCCGCCCCGCCCGCGACCAGCCTGGCCGAGGGCGACCAGCGCTGCTGCAGCAGCTCCGGCACCGCCTTGCGGCGGCGGCCCTGACCCTGCAGCCGGGGCGCGTCGGTGCCGTCCCTGTGCACGTGCCAGGTGGTCTCCACCCGCTTGACGCCCGGGATGCGGCGCACCTTCTGGCGGGCGCGCTCGTCCTCGCCCGCGAGCACGTCGCCGGAGAGCGTCACGACGCGCTCGCGCACGTCGACCTCGACGGCGTGCGGGTGGCTGATGTGACGGCCCAGTTCGGCGCGTACGCGTTCGTGCAGGACGCGGTCGTCGGCGGTGCCGCCGGTCAGGCGGTACCTGGCCGCCGCGGCCGACCCGCGGCCCCTGTTGGACAGGTCGCGGCCGAGCACGCCCAGGCCGTCGCGCACCTCGTGGGTGGCGTGTGAGCCCTTGTCCCGCACGCGGGCGCGGCGCGTCCGGCCCCGGTCCGGATCCAGCAGGTACGTCACCGCGGCCCCGGCGCAGGCGCCGAGCACGGCCGCGACGAACGGGTGCGACCGTCCTCGCGACTCGGTGTGCACGATCTGGATGCGCCGCGGAGCCGGTTGCCGCGATTCCCCGTTGAAGGAGCTGATGCCCCGAAAAGCAGTCGTGCGCATGACCACAATCCCCCTCGCTCGCACTTCCCGCTGGCCGTGGCCTACCCCGCAGGTCACAGCGCTAACGGAGGGCGGTCCGGAGGCGTTGGTCGCCCGCGATACCGGGCAGAAAGCACGATAGGGGATTTAAGGGGAGTTCTGCCATGAAGAGCACGGCTCGCACCGCGACGCAGGCGTTCTGGATCGACGCCGGGCACGGCGGGACGCAGGAGCACTACGGCGAACAGCTACGCAGGTGGCGGCACGCGTTCGCGGCCACGGGCGGGGAGCCGGGCGCGAGCGGCGTCACGCTGGACCCGCTGCACTTCGCGCTGGCCGCCTGGGAGGTCGCCACCCGCCCGGTCGCCGACTCGCCGTACGTGCGCACCCACCCCCGGGTCCTGGACGCGGCCTGCCACCGGGCCGAGGACGGCCGCGACCCGCTGGCCGTGGTCGAGCTCGCCGCGCCGCCGCCCGTCCCGCTGCCGGACGGCTGGTCGAGCTGGCGGCACCAGGGCGAGCAGCCGTACGCGGCCGGCGCGGAGGGCACGCCGACCGCCCTGAGCACGCTGGAGCTGCGCATCCCCCTGTCCGGCGACCGGCTGCCGACGCCCACCCGGCCGCGCGCCGAGGGCCTGCCCAACCTGGACGACGCCCAGGCGTCGCTGGAGGCGTTCGTCGCCGAGCTGAACGCGGCGGTCACCCCGTTCCTGCGCGAGCTGGAGGGCGCCGAGGGCGCCCCCGAGACCGACGGCGCCACGCTGGTCCAGTGGCTGCGCACGCAGATCGAGGCCGACAAGGCCACCGCGGAGGCGGCCGGCGCCGGGCCCTGGCGCTACCTCACGGCCGCCGGCCCGGCCGCCGCCCCGGTACGCCAGGGCGCGGGCGGCGCGCGGCGGCTGGAGTTCGGCGGCGGGCGGACGGTCACCCGCGTCGGCTTCCACGACGACGACCTGCTCCACCCGGTCGAGGCGATCCACATCGCCCTGCACGACCCGGCCGACGCGATCGCCCGCTGCGGCGCCGAACTGGCGTTGCTGAACGAGCACACCCCGCCGCTGTCGGCCGGGGACGCCCTCTGCCCGGTGTGCGGCGAGGCCGCCGGCTCTCCCTGCCAGACGCTGCGCCACCTGGCCTACGGCTACCGCCTGCGCCCCGGCTGGCGGCCCGAATGGAGCCCCTCCCGCTGACCGCTCCCGGCTCCGGTGTCTACATGTAGTTGCCGTCGTTCTGGGCGCGGACGCCGTCGGGGCGGGGCAGGGCGCGGCCGGCGTGCAGGCCGAGCTGCTGCTGGCGGGCGGCGGCCTGCTGGAGCTGGAGCCCGGCCTGGATGCCCTGGAAGACGCCCTCCAGCCAGCCCACGAGCTGCCCCTGCATGACCCGGATCTCCATCTCCGTCGGCGTCCCGCCGTTCGGGGTTGGCCGCAGGCGCTCCAGCTCGTCGCGCAGCTCGGGCGCGACCGCCCCGGCGACCTCCCGGATGGCCTGCTCGTAGATGCGGTGCATGCGCTCCCTGGCGCGCTCCTCCAGGTGCACCCCCTTGGCCTCCTCCAGCAGGCTGCGGGCCATCGCGCTCACGCGGAGCAGCCGGGCGGGCTCCTCGACGCTCTCGATGTCCGTCCTCACGGCATCGCGCAGGGTGTGCTCGCGCTGCTCGTCCCCCGATGCTGGATGCGGCGTCGTCGTCATGTCCTCAGTCCTCGTTCACGCAGGTGAGCGGCTCGCTACCGCCAGCAACAGCTCTTCCCGCCGCCCCGCCGTTCACTCGTGGGAGCGGCCGGAATCCTGGGTAGGGGTCACCCTCATGAACCGGCGAGACGACGATCCCGAGGACGAGTTCTTCGCTCCGGTGCTGCGCGAGCCGCCGCCCCCGGACGAGATCAGCCCCTCAGGCGTGGTGAGCGACACCGGCGTGCCCGGCGTGCACGGCGGCGGCGAGGGGCACTGGCCGCGCAAGCCGCCGCCGTCGAACGCGCTCGGCCTGCGCCTGCTGGCCGCCGCGCTGCTGCTGCTCGCCGGGGTCGTGCTGGCGGTGCTCGCGGTGCTGGCCGGACACCTGCCGCTGGCGCTGCCGCCGGCGATCCTGGCGGTGGCCGCCGCCGCGTACCTGGTGATGTTCGCGCGGCGGCGCGCCCGCGACGACGGCGGCCCGCCCACCTTCGGCTAGCGCGACGCCGGCGCGACCACCTGGGGTTTCGGTCCTTCTGTGGGGGTACACGCCCGCTGAGGGGAAGAGGAGCCGAGATGTCTCTCATCGACCGTGACTGTGTCCGCAGGCTGCTGGAGTCGGAGCACGCCGACGCGACGCTCGTGTTCGTCCGGGGCGACTGCGTCGTGCTGCGGGCCGCGGAGATCGACGACGCCCATCGGGGGCTGGTGATAGCCAGCCGCGAGGACGTCATGGCCCAGCTCCCCGACGGCGCCGCGACGGACGGGCAGGCCCTCGACGACCTCGCCGTGCGGCTGGACAACGTGGTGCGCGACCTCGGCGCCTGACCGCGGGCGCGGTCGCATGTCCTGAATCTGCAAGCCGCCACGTCCACCTGGGGAAAGACGGTGTCGGCCCGGCCGGGATTCACTGCCGGGAACACGACACGAAAGGGGCCGTTCAGATGCCCGACAACCCCACCGGCGAGTTCTGGAAGGACCTGCGGCCGATCGAGAACTCCTTCCGGCCGGACGCGCTGCCCGAGGTGTACCTGTCCAAGGTGGCCACCGACGACGACCGGTACTACGTGCCGTTCACCGAGACCGTCGGCTCCCGGCCGCTGTGGATCAACGTCAAGGACAACAGCTGGGCCGACATCCTGCGGGCCAAGGAGGCCGGGCTGGTCAACCGGCACTACCACCCGCACGAGGTGTTCGCGTACACGATCTCCGGCAAGTGGGGCTACCTGGAACGCCCCTGGACGGCCACCGCGGGCGACTTCGTCTACGAGGCCCCGGGCGAGGGCCACACGCTGGTCGCCTACGACAGCGGCGAGCCGATGAAGACGTTCTTCATCGTCAAGGGCCCGCTCGTCTGGCTGGACGAGAACGGCGACCCCGACGGCTTCTTCGACGTGCACGACTACATCAAGATGTGCCGCGAGCACTACGAGAAGGTCGGCATCGGCGCCGACTACGTCAACTCCCTGTTCCGCTGATCGCCGCCCCGTCGCATCCCCCGAAATGAGAGCGTCATGACCGACATCGCGGCCGCGCCGGACACCAGGGCCGCCGACCGGTACGAGAACCGCCTTCTCGTCATCCTCTTCCTGTCCTTCGGCTTCGTCTTCTTCGACCGGCAGGCGCTGTCGTTCCTGGCGCCGTACATGGACCAGGACTTCGGCCTGTCCAACGCCGAGCTGGGCACGCTGTCCGGCGTGCTCGCGCTCACCTGGGCGCTGGCCGGGATGTTCGCCGGCCGCCTGTCCGACGCGCTCGGCAGGCGCAAGCCCATCCTGGTCGTGGCCGTGGTGCTGTTCTCGCTGTTCTCGGCCTCGTCCGGGCTGATGGGCGGGTTCGCCGGGCTGCTGGCCGCCCGCGCGCTGATGGGCACGGCCGAGGGCGCCGTGCTGCCGATGGCGCAGTCGCTCATGGTCGAGGCCAGCCGGGAACGCCGCAGGGGCTTCAACATGGGCCTGTTGCAGGGCTCGTCGGCCGGGCTGCTCGGCGGCATCCTCGCGCCGCTGGTCGTGGTGTGGATCGCCGAGACCTACGACTGGCGGGTCGCCTTCTACGTCACGATCGTGCCGGGCCTGGTGATGGCGCTGCTGATCGCCAAGTTCGTCCGCGAGCGGTCGCCGCGGGCGGCGGCCGAGGCGCCCGCCAAGGAGCCGCGGGTGCCGCTGGGCGAGGTGCTGAAGCTGCGCAACATCGTCGTCTGCATGCTCATCGCCTGCTGTTACCTGACCTGGTTCGTCACCATCATCACCTTCACGCCGACGTACCTGACCCAGGTGAAGGGCTTCGGGCCGGGCACGATGAGCGGCGTCATGACGTGCCTGGGCGTGGCCTGGGTGCTCTGGGGCTTCGCCACCCCGGCCATCTCCGACCGGCTGGGACGCAAGCCCGCGCTGATCGGCTTCACCGCGCTCGCGGTGTTCTGCCCGCTGGCCGTGGTCTACGTCGAGAGCCCCGTGCTGCTCGGCGCGATCATGATCGTCACCTACACCGGGCTCGGCTGCTTCACGCTGTTCATGGCCACCATCCCGGCCGAGACCGTGCCGCGCGGCGCGCTGGCCACCGCGCTCGGCGTGATCATGGGCGTGGGCGAGCTGGCGGGCGGCTTCCTGGGCCCGATGGTCGCCGGATGGGCGTCCGACCAGTGGGGGTTGCAGGCCGCGATGTTCATCGCCGCCGGCGGCGCGCTGGTCGTGGTGGGGCTCGCCTTCGCCCTGAAGGAGACGGCCCCCGCCGTGCTGCGCAGGGCGGCCGCGTGAGGGCCGCGGTCTGGCACGGGGCCAAGGACGTGCGGGTCGAGGACGTCCCCGTGCGCGAGCCCGGCCCCGGTGAGGCGGCGATCGCGGTGGCGTACTGCGGGATCTGCGGCAGCGACCTGCACGAGTACGCCGACGGCCCGCACGCGATCCCCGTGAGCGAGCCGCATCCGGAGTCCGGCGTGCGCGCGCCGATCGTCCTCGGCCACGAGTTCTGCGGCACGGTCACCGGCCTCGGCGCGGGCGTGACCGGCCTGGCCGTGGGCGACCGGGTCGCGGTGGAGCCGCACTACCGGTGCGGGAACTGCCCGCGCTGCCTGGCGGGGGAGTACAACATCTGCCGCCATTTCGGGTTCGCCGGGCTGATGGGGCACGGCGGGCTCGCCGAACGGGCGACGGTCCCCGCATACATGCTGCACCGGCTGCCCGAGTCGGTGCCGCTGGAGCAGGCGGCGGTGTTCGAGCCCGCGGCCGTGGCCCTGCACGCGGTGCGGCGGGCCGGGATCCGCGCCGGGGACACCGTCGCGGTCCTCGGGCTCGGCCCGATCGGGCTGCTCGTGGCCCGCTTCGCCGTGCGGGCCGGCGCGGGCCGCGTGGTGGCCGCCGACCGCTCGCCCGCCCGTGGCGCGAGCCTGCGCCTTTATGCGTGCTTTGCGGAGTCGGCTACTATAAGTCACGTTGTTCCACCTC
>NZ_JBSFGJ010000220.1:0-15597 GCF_053596515.1 Nonomuraea sp. NPDC001684 | reverse complement strand
CCGGGACGGCGGTCGCCGGCATGGAGCGCAGCCGGGCCCTCACCATGGTGGTCGTCCGGGTGGGCGCGCTGGTGTTGTGCGGGTCGCTGGAGGTGCTGGGCGACGGGCGGTGGCTGACGCGCGGGCGTGCGGCACGCCGTGGTGCGGGCCGAATGCCGGTCCGGGACGCGGGCGCTGAGCGTGCTCGACCACGGCAGCGGCTTCGACCCGGACGCGCCGACGACCGGCCTCGGCATCGCCCGTTCCATCCGGGAGAGCGCCCGCGCGGTGGGCGGCAGCGCCGACGTCGAGACCGCTCCCGGCGAGGGGACGCTGGTGTCGGTACGCATCCCGCTGCCGTCGGCCGAATGACGTCCCGCCAACACGCCACAGGTCGCATGACAGATCTGCGCGGGCCGGCCGCCCGGAGCCGCTCCGGCACGGCTTGCGACGGCAGTCGGCCCAGCACTCAGTGGGCAGTGGGCGATCAGCGATCAGTGACGGCTCTCGGCTGGACGACGGGGAGACAAGCGTACGGGGAGTGACTGGATGGAGTTGGAGAACAAGGACGGAACGGGGACGAGGTCGCCGGCGGGCACGGCCAGCCGCATGTCGGGGTAGCGATCGAAGAGCGCGGCCAGCGCGAGCGTGACTTCCAGACGGGCCAGTGCAGCGCCTGGGCAGGCGTGGGGGCCACCTCCGAAGGCCAGATGCCTGCTGGACGGCCGGCGCCAATTGAAGTCGGCGGCATCGGCGCCGTGCTGGGCACGGTCACGGCCGAGGAGGCTGTAGGGGGCCAGGATGGCGTCGCCGGCGGGGATGGTGACGCCCGCGAGGGTCAGGTCGGTGCGGGGGTAACGCGCCATGAAGTTGCCGATCGGCGCGTCCCAGCGCAGGACCTCCTCCACCACGGCGGCCCACGTGTCCGCCGGATTCGCCGCGGCCTGCTCCAGGACGGCACTGAGCTGATCCGGGTGGGTCAGCAGGGCGCGGACCGCGTTGAGGATCAGGCTGAGGGTGGTTTCGTGACCGGCGGCGATCATCAGCCACAGCGTGCCGACGAGTTCGGCGTCGGTGAGCGCGTCGGGGTCGTCGCGTTGGAGTGCGATCAGGTCGGTGGTGAGGTCGGCTCCGGGTTCGTCGTGGTGCTGCCGGACGAGTTCGGTGAGAACGCTGGTGATCCCGGCTTGTGTCTGGACGACCTCGTGCGGGGGTGTGGTGGACCGGAAGATGGATTCGACCAGGTGGCGCAGATGGAGACGGTTGCTCTCGGGCACGCCGACGAGTTCGCAGATGACGGCCATCGGGATGGGATAGGCGAAGTGCCGGCGCAGGTCGACGGCGCCGGTGCCGTCGGCGTGGGCGGGCAGCGCGTCGATGACCTCGGTGATGAGGGCGGTGATGCGGGGGCGCATCTCCTGCAGGCGCCGTGCGGTGAGGGTGCGGGTGACCGGCCGGCGCAGCCGTTGGTGAGCGGCGCCGTCGGCGGTGACCATGTTGGTGACCTTGAGCATGCCGGTGAGAGGCCAGTCGTCGGGGATGGCGCCGTTGCGGACGCAGGTCCAAAGGCGCCAGTCCTTGCTGATGCCGGGGTCGGTCAGGACACTGTGCAGGAGGTCCTGGTCAGTGATGGCCCATGCGGGGATCTCTCCGGGCAGCACGACGCGTACGACCGGTCCGGCGGCACGTAACCGGGCGGCTTCACCATGGTGATCGGCGCCGCTTTCATCCAAGGTGATGACGGGGACCACGTGATCGCCGGATGCGGCCGCTGCGGCGTCGTCGGGGTTGGCGGCGGGAGTGGACTGATGGGAAGCGGGCACCGAATCCTCCAGCACGTTGGGGTGGCGTGAGCGGCTGCGACGGGGCGGCCGCCGAGGGCAGTGGCGCGTGGGCATGTGGGTCATCGGGGTGTCCCGCCTCAGTACCTCATCGGCGCCTCGTCGATACCCAGGCGTCCGCCGTTGACGCGGCCGGCCAGGTGTGGGTCGGTGAGCATCATCCTCAACGCTCGCGCGATCCAGATCAAGGTGCTCTCGTACCCGGCGCCGATCGTCAGGACCGACCAGCCGAAGCCGGCGGAAGGGTGCGGATCAGCCGAAGCCGTTGGGGCACAGGAAGCTCTTGATCGAGGCGGGCGCGCTCGCCACCAGCGCCGGGCGGCCCTCCAGGGAGCAGAAGTTGCTGCCGATCTGGGCGTCGAGGAACCGGGAGTCGTTCCGCCGGGCGATCAGGTCGATGGCGCCGACGCTCGGGGAGGACAACTCGGCGGCGACCCAGGAGCCGACGCAGCGCTTGCGGGCGACCACGGCGTCCTGCGGGAGGCTGCCGCCGTTCAGCGCGGCTGCCTCGCGCAGGATCGAGCCCGAGGAGGCGCACGGCAACGTGCGGGGCCTGCTCTTGGTGGGCGTCGCCTCGGGCGTCTTCTCCGGCGTCTCGGTCTCGGTCGGGGTGTCCTCCGGGGTGTGGGTCTCCTCGGGGGTCTCGCTCTCCTCCGGGGTGTCCGTCGGGTCCGGGTCCGCGGAGGTGGCGGGCGGGTCGGTGTAGGAGGAGGTGGGCCCGTCGTCCTGGGACGGCAGCGCGTCCGGCGTGCCGGCCGCGTTCAGCGCGAAGGCCGCGCCGACCGCCACGACGGCGACGACCGCGACCACGGCGGCCGCCACCGGCCACAACCGCGCCCGCCCCCCGGACGACGGCGGCCCCAGCGGCCCCTGCCCGGCGGACGGGGGCGGTGTCAGGGGCAGTGTGCCGGGTGGAGGGGGCGGGGGTGTCAGAGGGAGCGTGCCGGACGAGGGCCGCGGCAGGAGGAGCGTGCCCGAGCGGAGCGCGCCGAGCAGCTCCGCCGCCCCGGGACGCGCCGCCCTGTCCTTGGCGAGCGCCGCCCGGACCAGGTCGCGCACGCCCTCGGGCACCCCGGACAGGTCCGGGTCGACGCTCATGACCCGGTAGGCGAGCACGTCGGGCGCCCCCGTGCCGAACGGCGGCCGCCCGGTCGCTGCGTAGACCATCAGCGCGCCCCAGGCGAAGACGTCGGCGGCGGCGTCGGCCTGGTCGCCCCGGTACTGCTCGGGGCTGATCCAGCCGGGCGAGCCGATGAGCGCGCCGGTGCCGGTCAGCCCGCTCTCGTCGAGGGCGCGGGCGATCCCGAAGTCCAGCACCTTCGCCCCGGACGCGGCCAGGATCACGTTGCCCGGCTTGAGGTCGCGGTGGACGATCCCGGCCCCGTGGATGTCGGTGAGCGCCTCGGCGATGTCCACCCCGAAGGCGACCAGGTCGTCCGGCGGCAGCGGCCCGTGGTCGCGTACGTGCTCGGTCAGCGTGGGGCCGGGCACGAACTCGGTGGCCAGCCACGGCGGCGAGGCGGCGGTGTCGGCGGACAGGACCGCGACCGTGCACCGCCCGCGCACCCGCGACAACATCTCGACCTCGCGCACGAACCGGTCGTGGAAGTGCGGGTCGGCGGCCAGCCCCGGATGGATGACCTTGACCGCGACCCGCCCGCCGTCGGGCGCGACCCCGGCGTGGACCACGCCCATGCCGCCCGCGCCCATGCGGCCCACGATCCGGTAGGGACCGATGCGCTCGCGTTCGTCCATCTCCAGGGGGCCGAAGCCGCCGGGGTCGCTCATCGTGCTCCCGATCGCCGGATCTTCGCAACAGCGACGATCTTATTGACACATCGGTGTAAACCGCGCCCCCCTCAGGCGGTTGCCTCGTCGAGGAGCTCCAGGAGATGCCGGTAGGTCTGGCCGGTGGCGCGGGTCAGGCCCAGCTCGCAGGTGCGGTTGACCGAGGCGTGCGCGGCGCAGCCCGCCTCGGCCACCGACGCGGCCTCGGCGCGGGTGGCCGAGGCGGTCAGCTCGGGGTGCAGCAGGCCGCGGTCGCCGGCGAAGCCGCAGCACTGCCATCCGTCCGGGATCACGACCTGCTCGGCGACCGCCTCGGCGAGGCGGGTGACGGCGGCGTCCAGGCCGAGGCGGGTGGAGGAGCAGGTCGGGTGGAGCGCCAGCGACGGCAGGCGGCGCGCCTGCGGCAGGCGGGGCAGGACGTGCTCGGCGGTGAAGGCGACCGCGTCGACCACCTGGAGGCCGGGCACCAGGTGGGCGTAGCCCTCGGTGCAGGAGGCGGCGTCGCTCACCACGGGCAGCCGGCCGCCGTCGGTGGCGCGCGCGAGCACGTCCCGGACGCGCTCGCCCATGGCCTCGTGGCCGCCGGCGAAGCCCTTGGACGACCACGGGGTGCCGCAGCACAGGCTCGCGATCTTCTCCGGGACGTGCAACGTCAGCCCGGCGCGGGCGGCCAGGCGCTGGAAGGCGGTCATCACGCCGGGGCCGCCGTCCGCGGGGGCGAACAGCGTGTTCAGGCAGGACGGCAGGTAGACGGCGTCGGCGTCGTCCGCCGGGGACGGGCGGCGCCTGGTGCCGCCGCGCGGCAGGTCGCGGCTCCACCGCGGGACGTCGTCCGCGCCGGCCAGGGCGCGGGCGGCGCGCGAGGCGGCCTCGGGCAGCGCGGGCGGGACCGCGGCGGCGGTGTCGAGGGCCAGGTTCATCGCGCGGGTGACGCCGTCCCAGTGGCGGGCGGCGCCCGTCCAGGCGCGGCGGGCGGCGCGGCCGTGGCGTTCGGCGCGCAGGCGTTTGGTCAGGTCGCCGGTGTTGATGAGGACGGGGCAGGCGGTGGCGCACATGCCGTCCACGGCGCAGGTGTCCACGGCGTCGTAGGCGTAGGCGTCCTCCAGTTCGCGGGCCAGGGCGTGGTCGCCGGCCGCCTGGGCCGCGGCCAGCTCGCGGCGCAGCACGATGCGCTGGCGCGGGGTGGTGGTCAGGTCGCGGCTGGGGCAGACGGGCTCGCAGTAGCCGCACTCGACGCAGCGGTCGACCTCGGGCTCGACGGTCACGACGGTCTTGAGGTCGCGCAGGTGGGCCTCGGGGTCGTCGGTGAGGACGACGCCGGGGTTGAGCGTGCCGGCCGGGTCGCACAGGCGTTTGACCTCGCGCATCACCTCGTACAGCTCGTCGCCGTACTGGCGGCGCACGAACGGGGCCATGACGCGGCCGGTGCCGTGCTCGGCCTTCAGCGTGCCGCCCCTGGCCAGGACGGCCTCCACCATGTCCTCGGTGAACTCGGCGTAGCGGCCGAGATCGGTGGCGAAGCGCTCGTTGAGCATGAAGTGCAGGTTGCCGTCCTTGGCGTGGCCGAAGACGACGCTGCGCTCGTAGCGGTGCTCGGCGAACAGCCGGGTCAGGTCGTCGCACAGGTCGGCCAGCGCGGGCACGGGGACGGCGACGTCCTCCAGCAGGGCGGTCGTGCCGCTGGGGCGGGCGCCGGCGACGGTGGCGTACAGGCCCTTGCGGATGTGCCACAGCGCGGCCCGGCCGCCGGCCTCCCTGCTCAGCCGGGCGGGGGCGGCCAGGCGCAGCCCGGCGAAGACCCGCTCGGCGGTCCGCTCCCGCTCGGTGAGCAGTTCGGCGTCGGACTCCTGCCATTCGACCAGCAGCGCGGCGTGCTCGGCGACGGCCATCGCGCGCAGCGTCCCGTCGGCCTTGGGGTCGGTCTGGGCGACGCGCAGGGACTCGGCGTCCAGCAGCTCGACGGCGGCGGGCCCGGCGGCGACCAGCTCCGGCACCGTGGCCATCGCCTCGCGCAGCGTCGGGAAGACGAGCAGGCCGGTGGCGGCCAGGCGGTGGGCGGGGACGGTGCGGAAGACGGCCTCGGCGACGAAGCCGAGGGTGCCCTCGCTGCCGATGACCAGGTGGGCGAGGATCTGCGCCGGGCCGTCGTGGTCGAGGAAGCTGTTCAGGCCGTAGCCCATGGTGTTCTTCAGCGAGAACTGCTCCTGGACGCGCCGCACCGAGCCGGGGTTGCCGCGGACGCGGTCGCGCAGCCGTTCCAGGCCGGCCGCGAGGTCGGGTTCCAGGGCGCGCAGCCGCTCGTCGGCGTCGGGGGCGCCGGTGTCCAGGACGGTGCCGCTCGGCAGCACCAGCGTCATCGACTCCAGCGTCCGGTAGGTGTTGGCGTGCGTGCCGCAGGTCATGCCGCTGGAGTTGTTGGCGACGACGCCGCCGATCGTGCAGGCCGACTCGCTGGCCGGGTCGGGGCCGAGCTTGCGCCCGTACGGGGCCAGGCGGGCGTTGACCTGCCGCAGCACCGCGCCGGGCTGGACCCGTACCCGGGCGCCGTCGTCGAGCACCTCGATCGAGCGGAAGTGCCGGCGGGTGTCCACGAGCAGGTGCTCGCTGACGCCCTGGCCGCTGAGGCTGGTGCCGCCGGAGCGGAAGGTCAGCGGCAGGCCGGTGCGCAGCAGCGCGGCGACCTGGCCGGCACTCTCGGCCACCAGCACGGCCTGCGGGGTCAGCAGGTAGTGGGAGGCGTCGTGGGCCATGCCGAGCCGGTCGCTCGCGCGGGCGCGGGTGATCCCCGGGACGGCCGTCTCGACCGCCGCCAGGACGGCGGCGTCCGGCGCGTTCAGCCGTCGCGGTTCACGGTGGGTCATGCTCGTGCTCTCTTCCAGGTTCATTGCCGGGGATCGATGTGGATCTTGGGCCCCGGGCCGGCGCCGGGCGGTCGCCGTCCGGCCAGCACGCCGGCCGTCTCGGCGAGCCCGACCGTGGCGGCCACCAGCGGACGGGCGTCCACCGAGCCGTCGGCGTAGGCGTCGATGGCCCCGGCCAGCCCCGCCGAGCCGCCCAGGACGCCGACCGCGGTGACGTCCTTGAGCACCAGCTCGCGGGTGTCGAGCGTGGACGGCGTGCCGGCCAGGCCGATGTAGACGACGCGGCGGCCCGGTTCGGCCAGGCCGAGGGCGAGCGCGGGCATCGCGGCGGCGTTGGTGGCGTCGATGACGGCGTGCCAGGGCAGGGCGGGCAGCGTCGCGCGGGTGTGGGCGTGCCGGAACCCGAGGCCCGCGGCCAGCCGCAGGTCGGGCTCGGCGCGGCCCATGAGGTGCACCTCGGCCCCGCCGGCGCGCGCGAACAGCGCGGCCAGCAGGCCGATCGTGCCCGTGCCCAGAACCAGCAACCGCTCCCCCGCCTCCAGCCCCGCCGCGCGGACGGCGCGTAAGGCGTTGCCACCGGGCTCGACCAGCGCGCCCGAGGTAGCGTCCACCGTATCGGGCAGCCGGTGGAGCGCCGCGACCGGGACGGCCAGCCGCTCGGCCAGCGCGCCTGCGGCGCCCCGGCTGATGCCGAGCTCGGCCAGGTCGGAGCACACGTGGTGGCGGCCCTGACGGCAGCGGTCGCAGCGCCCGCAGCCGAGCATGGTGTCGCCGACGACCCGCCGCCCCAGCCACGACGGGTCCACGCCCGCGCCCAGCTCCGCGACGCGCCCGCACCACTCGTGGCCGGGGCGCAGCGGGTAGCGGGAGCGGCCGGTGCGCAGGTAGCTCATCCCGCCGCTGAACAGCTCCATGTCGGTGCCGCACACGCCGGCGCGCTCGACGTCCACGACCACCTGGCCGGGCCCCGCAGAGGGGGGCTCGACCTCCCGGACCTCGGCCGCGCCCGGCCCGGTCAGGACGAGCGCCCGCACTACCGGGGCTCCACGACCCGCTGGCGCTGGCTGCCGAGCCCGTCGATGCCGAGCTCCATGACGTCGCCCGGCCGCAGCCAGATCTGCGGGTCGTGGCCCATGCCGACGCCGGGCGGGGTGCCGGTGTTGATCAGGTCGCCGGGCTCCAGCACCATGAACTGGCTCAGGTGGTGCACGATGACGTACGGGTCGAAGATCATCGTCTTGGTGTTGCCGGTCTGGCGGCGCACGCCGTTGACGTCCAGCCACATGCCGAGGTTCCGGACGTCGGCCAGCTCGTCGGGGGTGACCAGCCAGGGGCCGGCCGGGTTGAAGGTCTCGGCCGACTTGCCCTTGCTCCACTGGCCGCCGCGCTCCATCTGGAAGGCCCGCTCGCTGACGTCGTTGACCACGCAGTAGCCGGCGATCGCGGCCGCGGCCTCCTCGGGCGAGTCCAGGTAGGAGGTGCGGCGGCCGATCACGATGCCGAGCTCCACCTCCCAGTCGGTCTTGGTGGCGCCGCGCGGGATGCGCACGTCGTCGTCCGGGCCGACCAGGGTGTTGGGCGACTTGGTGAACAGGATCGGCTCGGCGGGCACGGCCTGGCCGGTCTCGGCGGCGTGGTCGCGGTAGTTCAGGCCGATGCACAGGATCTGGTGCGGGCGGGCGATCGGCGCGCCGACGCGCTCGCCGGCGAACGCCTGCCGCGGGCCTGCGGCGACCCGCTCGGCGAGCAGGGCGGGGCCGCCCGCGGCGAAGAAGCGCTCGTCGAAGTCGGGGGTGAGGTCGGAGACGTCGACGTAGTGGTCGTCGTCCACGCGGACGACCGGCTTCTCGGCGCCGGGCGCGCCGATGCGCATGAGGTACAAGGGGGACTCTCCGGTTCTGTACGGGTCAGGGAAGGTGACGCCCGGCGACGACGGCGCGGATGGCCGGCACGTCCTCGACGAGCACGCTCAAGGGGGTGCGGTAGGCCAGGCCGCTGATGCTGACCGCGCCGCTCGGCACGGTGGGCGAGGTCAGGTACGCCGGGACCGCCACGCAGTTGACGCCCGGCTCGTTCTCCTGGTCGTCGGCCGCGTAACCCTGCTCGCGGACGCGTACCAGCTCGGCGTGCAGCTCCTCGGCGGTGCCGACCGAGCGTTCGGTGGGCCGCTCCAGCCGCCGGTCGCCCACCCAGGCGCGCACGGCGGCCTCGTCCCGCAGCGTCCCGGCCAGCAGCATCTTGCCGACGGCGGTGCAGTGGGCCGGGTTGCGCCCGCCGACGACCGAGGTCAGCCGGACCGCGCCGGACGGCGGGTCGAGCTTGGACCGGTAGACCACCGACGTGCCCTCCAGCACCGCGTAGTGCACGGTCTCGCCGTAGCGGTCGCACAGCGCCTGGAGGATCGGGGTGACCCGGACGTGGTCGGGCCGGGCCTCGTGGTGGGCGAAGGCCATGCGCAGGAACTCGTCGCCCAGCACGTACCGGCCGTGGCCGTTCTGGACGGCGAGCCCGGCGCGGCGCAGCGCGGCCAGGGCGCGGTGGGCGGTCGGCTTCGGGCTGGACACGGCGCGGGCCATCTCCTCCAGGCCGATGCCGTCGGGGTGCCGGGCGAGCTCGGCCAGCACGGCCAGCACGCGGTCGGCCCCCACCAGCTTGGCGTCACCGTCGGACATGTTCCGAAGGTTAGACCACCGTTCCGGAAAACGGAAGTTTGCCCCAATCCCGCCCAGCGTTGACGCAACCAATCGGTTGCCATAATGTGGCAACCGATCGGTTGCTATTATTCGGAGGCCGCAATGAGTGTTCCTGTCGCGACCGTCGAGGCCGCCCCGCCGCGCCTCGACGGCAGACAGCGGTTGATCGCGTTCGTCCTGCTCGGCGCCGGTTTCATGCTGGCGGTCGACTTCTCGATCCTGAACGTCGCCCTTCCCCAGACCGGCGCGGGCGTCGGGCTGAACCCGGCCCAGTGGCCCTGGATCACCTCGGCGTACGCGTTGCCGGCGGCCGGGTTCACCCTGGTGTTCGGCCGGACGGCCGACCTGTTTCGGCCGGCGGAGGCTGTTCCTCGCCGGCATGGTCGTGCTGGCCGGGGCCTCCCTGCTCGGCGGCTTCGCCGACGGGCCCGCGACGCTCCTGACCGCCCGGGTGCTGCAGGGCCTGGCCACGGCGATGACGGTCCCCGCCGCGTTGTCGCTGCTCACCACCACCTTCAAGGAGGGCCCGCTGCGCGCCCGCGTCCTCGGGCTGAACGGCGCCCTGCTGTCCGGCGGGTTCACCGTCGGCGCGCTGCTCGGCGGCGCTCTGGTCAGCCTGCTGAGCTGGCGGGCGGCGTTCCTGTTCAACGTGCCGGTCGCGGTGGCGATCGTGGTGCTGACGCCGTTCCTGATCCGGGAGAGCGTGCTGCCGGAGCGGGTGCGGCTCGACCTGCCCGGCGCGGTCACCGTGACCGGCGGCCTGCTGGCGGTGATCTACGCGGCCGTCGAGACGAACCTCCTGGCGGCCGTCGCGGGCGTGCTGCTGCTGGGCGCGTTCTGGCTGATCGAGCTGCGCGCGCCCGCGCCGCTGGCGCCGGTGCGCATCCTTCGGCGGCCCACGGTGAAGTGGGGGAACTTCGCCGGTTTCGTCATCTTCACGATGGAGCCGGCCATGATCTTCCTGGTGACGGTGTACCTCCAGCGGGTGCTGGGGCTGTCGCCGCTGGTCACCGGCCTGGTGTTCGGCGTCCCCGGGCTGGCCTCGGTGGTCGCCGGGGTGATCGCCGGGCGGTTCGTCGGACGCCACGGCAGCCGCCGCGTCCTGGTCGCCGGCATGACGGTCCAGGCGCTGGCGACGCTTCCCGCCGTCTTCCTCGGGACCGGCTGGACGGTCATGGCGATCCTGGTCCCCGCGCTGTTCGTCGGGTTCTTCGGGCACGTCACCGCGATCGTCGCCTACACCGTCACCGGCACCTCGGGCCTGCCGGACGAGGAGCAGGGGCTGGCGACCGGGCTGACGTCGATGACGCAGCAGGTGGCCGTCACCGTCGGCATCCCGCTCCTCGGCGCGGTCGCCGCCACGCGCGCCGGGGAGCCGGCCGGCATCCGCCTGGCCCTGCTGGTGGACGTCGCGGTGACGCTCGCCGCCGTCGTCCTCGTCTCCTACGGCCTGCGCCGGAACGCACGGCCGGAGCGGTGACCGTCCACCTGTCGCCACGAGGTGTGGCAACCTTTTCCCTGCCGCATATGGAGGTCGTCATGGGATTCCCCGATCGGGTCGAGCGCACCGTCGAGCTCGCCCATCCGCCAGGCAAGGTGTGGGCGGCGCTCACCACCCCCGAGGGGCTGGCCGCCTGGTTCGGCCAGGAGGCGGCGATCGAGCTGCGTCCCGGCGGGCCGGCGCGGCTGAGCTGGAGCGACGGGCACACCGTCGACCTGCGCGTGGAGCGCGTGGAGGAGCCGTCGGTGTTCGGCTTCACCTGGCCGGTCTTCGGCATGCCGGAGGGCGACCCGCGCCGCACGTACGTCGAGTTCACCCTCGAACCGGCCGGCACGGGCACCCGGCTGACCGTCGTCGAGACCGGCTTCGCCCAGTTGCCGGACGACCACCACCGCAAGGCGTACGACGCCCACACCGAGGGGTGGGCGAGCGAGCTGGGCGAGCTGGCCGGGCACCTTGACGCCGCCTGACATCGAGGCGGTCGCCGAGCAGGTCTTCGTCGCGCTGGCCGACCCGAGCCGGCGCGCCGTCCTGGCCGAGCTGGCCGCCCGGGGCCCGGCCACGGCGACCGACCTGGCCGCCCGCCTGCCGATCACCCGGCAGGCCATCGCCAAGCACCTGACGCTGCTGGGCGAGGCCGGTCTGGTGACGGCCGAGCCCGGTGAGCGCCGCCGCGTCCGCTACCGGCTGCGCTCGGCTCCGATGCGGGTGGCCCAGCAGTTCCTGGCCGCGCTGGCCAGCGACTGGGACGGCCGCCTCGACGCCCTGCGCGACCACCTCGACGGCTGACCGCCCGTCCCCTCCCCCGCTCACGCGGCCCGGCGGGGACGGGTGAGCCAGGAGAACGCCCCGGCCATCACGAGCGCGACCAGCCCGCCCGCGACCATCGCGGCCGAGACCGCGAAGGCGTCGACGACCGTGCCGCCCAGGAGCGCGCCGAGCGCGAAGGTCGCCTGGAACGACGAGGTGAACACGACGGTCGCCGCCTCCGGCGCGCCGGGCGCGGCCCGCAGGAACCACGCCTGGGAGCAGACCGGCACTCCCCCGTAGGCCAGCCCCCACACCACCAGCAGCACGACCGCGCCCGCCGGCGAGCTGCCGGCCAGGGGCAGCAGCAGGGTGGCCGCCGCGATCAGGCCGCCGCAGACGGCGAAGGCCAGGCGGGGTGCGCCGGCCACGGCCCGGCCGGCCAGGAAGTTGCCCGCGATGCCCGCCGCGCCGTAGGCCAGCAGGACGGCGCTGACGGCGGCCGGGGACAGCCGGGTGACGTGCTCCAGGAACGGCGTGACGTAGGTGTAGGTGCCGAAGTGCGCCAGCACGACGAGGAACGTGCCCAGCAGGGCGATCCCGGTGCCGCGCACCCGCAGCAGGTCCAGCAGGACGCGCGCGCCGGTGACCTGGCGGGCGGGCAGCGGCGGCAGCACGCGCAGCAACGCGACCAGCACGAGGACCGAGAGCCCGGCCAGGACCAGGAACGCCGTCCGCCAGCCCGCCAGGTGGCCGATGAAGGTTCCGGCCGGCACCCCGAGCACCGAGCCCAGCGGCACGGCCGAGAAGATCACCGCCGTCGCGGCGCCCACGGCGGCCGGCGGCACCAGCCGGGACGCCAGCCCCGCCGCGATCGACCAGAAGCCGCCGATGGTGAGCCCGACGAGCACCCGCGAGGCCAGCACCACCCAGTAGGCCCCGGCCACGGCCGCCAGCACGTCGGCGGCGGCCAGCACCGCCATCAGGACGCAGAGCATCACCCGGCGGTCCAGCCGGGCGGTGGCCACGGTCAGGACGGGCGCCGCGACGGCGGCCACGAAGCCCGGCAACGTCATGGTCAGCCCCGCGGTGCCGTCGGTGACGCGGAAGTCGGCGCCTATGGTCGTCAGCAGGCCGATGGGCAGGATCTCGCTGGTGACGATGGCGAAGATGCCCAGGGTGATCGAGGCGACCGCGAGCCAGGAGATCAGCGGCGGGCGCGGCGGGGCGAGGGTGGTGGTGGACATGGTTCCGTTCCAGGACATGGGTTGATCTACGGCGAACCAGCCAACCAGCCACGACGCCCCCGGCACCGGCCGATTTCGGACCACACCGTCACCCGCCCCCGACCCACACCCTCAGCCCTCGAACCACACCGTCAGCCGCGCCCCGGCCCGCGCTGTCAGTCCGCGTGCAGCGCGGTCCGCAGGCCGGCGAGCAGGTCGGGGGTCGCGGCGCCCGGCGTCCTGAGCCGGACCGAGAGCAGCCGCCCGTTCCACCGGGCCGGGACGCGGTACCGGCCGGAGACGGGCAGCCCGAGGTCGTGGCCGAGCCGCAGCCCGGCCCCGCCGTGCTGGAGCGCGACCGGCAGCAGGCCGTCGAACGCCAGGGTCCCCACCACGACCCCGCCCTGCGACAGGTGGAACGCCGAGCCCGCGGGGCTCGTCGTGTGCACGACGTCCACGGACTGGCGACCGGCGGGCAGCGGGCGGTCGGCGGTGAGCTCCAGCGGCTCCCCGGCGCGGGAGAAGGTGAAGGCCAGGCGGCCTCCGGTGACGTACAGGGCGAAGCCGCCGTTCCAGTCGCCCAGCGCGAACAGCACGCCTTCTGGCTCGCGGGCCGCCTCGATCTCGGCCGTCCAGCGGAAGCCGCCGAACAGCAGCGGCAACGACTCGTCGCACACGGGCGAGGCCCCGGGCCGGAACGTGCGGTCGTCGCCGGGCGGCCAGGCCGGCCCGATGAGCGCGCCGAGGCGGGCCACGAGGTCGTCGTACAGCGGCAGGACGTTGTTGCGCCCGGCCTCCCGGTCCCACAACCGCCGCAGCTCGGCGACCACGTCCGGATGCCCGGCGGACACGTCGGCCGCCTCGGAGAAGTCGGCCGCCAGGTCGAACAGCGCCCAGTGGTCGGCGTCGAGGTCGCGGCTGCCGGTGAGCAGTTCCTCCTCGTCCAGGACGCCCGTGGACACGTGGTCGGTGGTGACCTTCCAGCGGCCGTGGATGAGGGAGCGCGAGCCCAGCATCTCGAAGTACTGGGTGGTGCGCGGCGCGGGCGCCCCGGGGTCGGCGAAGGTGGCCAGGAAGCTGGCCCCGTCGACCGGCTGCTGCTCGATCCCGTCCACGACGTCGGGGGCCTGGATGCCGATCGCGTCCAGCAGGGTCGGGAACAGGTCGTTGACGTGTACGATCTGGTCGCGCACCGCGCCGCCGCCGCCGATCCCGGCCGGCCAGTGCACGATGAGCGGCGTACGGGTGCCGCCGAGCCAGGTGTAGCGCTTCCACAGCCGGAACGGCGTGTTCCCGGCCCACGCCCAGCCCCACGCGTAGTGGTTGTAGGTGCGCGGCCCGCCCCAGTCGTCGTGGTGGGCCAGGTTGTCCTGCGGGGACTCGCGGATGCCGGCGGAGAAGCGGTGCTCGTTGACGCTGCCGTCCACGCCGCCCTCGGCGCTGGCGCCGTTGTCGGAGAAGATCACGATGATGGTGTCGTCGAGCCGCCCGGTCTCCTCCAGGTGGGCGATCAGGCGGCCGAGCTGGGCGTCGGCGTGGGTGAGGAAGCCCGCGAAGACCTCCTGCTGGCGGGCGTACAGGCGGCGGCGGTCGGCGGTGAGGCCGTCCCAGGCGGGCACCCAGTCCGGGCGCGGGGTGAGCACGGTGCCGGCCGGGACGACGCCCGTCTCGGTCTGGCGCCGGAAGATCTCCTCCCGCCAGGCGTCCCACCCCTGGTCGAAGCGGCCCCGGTAGGGCTCGCTCCACTCGGGCGGGACGTGGTGCGGGGAGTGCGTGGCGCCGAGGCCGAGGTGGAGGAAGAAGGGTTTGCCGGGGGCGGCGTGGCGCTGGTCGTCGAGGTGCCGGACGGCCTGCGTGACGAGGTCCTCGGTGAGGTGGTAGCCCTCCTCGGGGGTGGCGGGCGGCTCCACGTAGTGGTTGTCCCGGACGAGGTTGGGCGCGTAGTGGTTGGTGTCGCCCTGCAGGAAGCCGTAGTAGCGCTCGAAGCCCTGGCCGAGCGGCCAGTGGCCGAACGGGCCGGCGGCCGAGCGCTCGTAGCGCGGCGTGAGGTGCCACTTGCCGATGGCGATGGTGGAGTAGCCGTGGTCGCGCAGGATCCGCGGCAGGGTCGCGGCCGAGCGCGGGATGCGGGCGGTGTAGCCGGGGTGGTCGAGCGGGATGTCGGCGAGGAAGCCCATGCCGACGGCGTGGTGGTTGCGTCCGGTGAGGAAGCAGGCGCGCGACGGCGAGCACAGGGCCGTCACCTGGAACCGGTTGTAGCGCAGGCCGCCGGCCGCGAGCCGGTCGATGTGCGGCGTGGCGATGCCGGAGCCGAAGCAGCCGAGCTGGGCGAAGCCGGTGTCGTCCAGGACGACGGCCAGGACGTTCGGAGCGTGCTCCGGCGGGCGGCCGGCCCGGCGGAAGATCGGTTCTGCGGTCACGGCGAGGCTCCTGCCAGGAGAGGCGTACGGTCTTGGACAGCAGACGGCACGAGAGTAAGACAGGTTGTCTTAATTCGCGACGATACCTCGGTGATCCGGAAAAGGTGGGAATGCAGGCCAAAGAGAAGATTCTCCTGGCGGCCGAACGGCTCTTCGCCGAGCGCGGCCTCGACGTCTCGCTCCGGGAGATCGCCGTCGCGGCCGGGCAGGGCAACCATTCGGCCGTCCAGTACCACTTCGACGGCAAGGCCGGCCTGATCGACGCCCTGTACGCCCACCGCATGACCCCCCTCAACGAGCGCCGCCGCGCGCTGATCGGCGACCTGCGCGCCCGCGGCCTGGAGGAGGACCTTCCCGCCCTGGTCGCGGCGTACCTGGCCCCGCTGGCCGAGCACGTGCTCGCCCACCCGGGCACGAGCTGGTACCTGCGCTTCACCAGCCGTTAGTGAAAGCAGCCCCTGAGGCCCAGAAGCGACTGCTCGACCTGGCAGAGCTC
Organism: Nonomuraea sp. NPDC001684; assembly: GCF_053596515.1. Classification (NCBI taxonomy): domain Bacteria; kingdom Bacillati; phylum Actinomycetota; class Actinomycetes; order Streptosporangiales; family Streptosporangiaceae; genus Nonomuraea; species Nonomuraea sp. NPDC001684. Next base: position 45 of record NZ_JBSFGJ010000220.1, on the reverse strand, counting down.
GACTCCGTGATCGACCGGCTGGCGCACCGCCGGCGCACCCTGCCC
>NZ_JBSFGJ010000219.1:0-15652 GCF_053596515.1 Nonomuraea sp. NPDC001684 | reverse complement strand
GACGAGCTCCGGCGGCCGGCACCCGCCCCGGTCCCGCCACGTCGCCCGACCGGCCCCGGCCCCTGAAAGCCGGCTGCTTCTGCCGCTCCCGGCCGTCGAGTCGGGCGCGGCCAACGTCGGCGCGGAGGCCACGGGCGGTCACACCGCCGCCCCGATCGCAAAGGCTGTGCTGGAGGCGGTGCTGAACAAGTGAGTGACGGTAACGTGCTGAGTCATGCGGCTCCGTAACCGCTATCTCCTGCTCTCCCGCATCGCCACGGGCGGTATGGGAGAGGTGTGGCGCGCCCGTGACGAGCTTCTGGGCCGCGAGGTCGCGGTCAAGATCCTGCGCAGTCACATGCACGCCGACCCCACGTTCCGCGAGCGCTTCCGCAACGAGGCGCGGCTCACGGCCGCCCTGGCCGATCCAGGGGTGGCCCAGATCTTCGACTACGGCGAGCAGAGCGATCTGGCCTATCTCGTGATGGAGCTGGTGCACGGCGAGCCGCTGTCGGCCATCCTGGGGCGCAACGGCGCGCTCGGGCCCGAGGTGGCCCTCGACGTGGTGCACCAGACCGCCAAGGCGCTGCACGCGGCCCACTCCTCCGGGATCATCCACAGGGACGTCAAGCCCGGCAACCTGCTGGTCACCCGCGAGGGCACGATCAAGGTGACCGACTTCGGCATCGCCCGCGCCCTGGAGGCCGCGCCCGTCACGCAGACCGGCACCGTCCTCGGCACTGCCCAGTACGTCAGCCCCGAGCAGGCCCAGGGTTTCCCGCTCACACCCGCGACCGACCTGTACTCGCTGGGCGTGGTGGCCTACGAGTGCCTGGCGGGCCACACGCCGTTCCGGGCCGACAGCCAGGTGGCGATCGCGCTGCTGCATCTCAACGAGCAGCCGCCGCCGCTCGGCGCGGACGTGCCCGTCCCGGTGCGCGACCTGGTCATGACGCTGCTGTCCAAGGAGCCGGGGATGCGTCCGGCCTCGGCGCTGGAGGCGGCCGACCGGGCGTACGTGCTGCGCCAGTCGCTGGTCGAGGGCGTCGAGCAGGGCGCCGACCTGAGCATGTACACCGATCCGGCGGGTTTCCGGGTGCGCGAGCCGGCCACGGAGGACCAGCGGGCGACCGAGAGCCTCGCCCCGGCGACGACCGTCCAGAGCCCGCCCGACCCGCCGCCCCGCAGCCGCCGCGGCGCGCGGACGCTGGCGCTGGTCGCGACGGCCGGCTGCGTGGCCGCGGTGGGGCTGAGCGCGATCACGTTCGCCAACCGCGATACGACGCCGCCTCCCCTGCCGGAGATCGCCGAGCCCAGCCACTCCCCGATGCAGTCGCCTGAGCTGCTCAGGCCCACGCGGACGAAGAAGCACACGCGCCGACCCCCGGCGGTTCCGGTGAAGTCGACGCGGCCGGTACCCTCGCGGTCGGCTACGGTAAGCAAGTCGGCTACTCCTACGAAGAAGCCGACACCGAAGCCAACCCCGACCACCCGTACCCCGACTCCCACCCCCACCACCCCAACGCCCAGCAGGACACCGACAACTCCGACACCAACCGCTTCGCCGGACCCGGGTGGCACAAACCCGCCGAAGGAGGAGACGTGATGCGCTACGGGGTCGATGATGGACACCGGCGGCCCCCCGAGCAGGCCGGTACCCAAGATGAACGGTAAGGGACAGTGCAGGAAATGACTCAGCCTCGGCTACTCGGAGGTCGTTACGAGCTCGACGGTGTCGTCGGGCGCGGCGGCATGGCCGAGGTGTATCGCGCCCGAGACATCCGGCTGGACCGCATAGTCGCGATCAAGACCCTCCGCTCCGACCTGGCGCGCGATCACACCTTCCAGGCCCGCTTCCGCCGCGAGGCGCAGTCGGCGGCCTCACTGAACCACCCCGCCGTCGTCGCTGTCTACGACACCGGCGAAGACGTCACCGACGGCACCCCGGTGCCCTACATCGTGATGGAGTACGTCGACGGCCGGACGCTGCGCGACCTGCTGCGCCAGGACCGCCGGCTGCTGCCCGAGCGGGCGGCCGAGCTGGTCGACGGCATCCTGCGCGCGCTCGACTACAGCCACCGCGGCGGCATCGTCCACCGTGACATCAAGCCGGCCAACGTGATGATCACGCGCGCGGGCGACGTCAAGGTGATGGACTTCGGCATCGCGCGCGCGATGGCCGACTCGGCCGCCACCATGACCCAGACGGCGCAGGTGATAGGGACCGCCCAGTACCTGTCGCCCGAGCAGGCCCGCGGCGAGCGCGTCGACGCCCGCAGCGACATCTACTCCACCGGCTGCGTGCTGTACGAGCTGCTCACCGGCCAGCCGCCGTTCACCGGCGACTCCCCCGTGGCGATCGCCTACCAGCACGTCCGCGAAGAGCCGATCCCGCCCTCGCAGATCGACCGCGAGATCCCGGCGTGGGCCGACGCGATCGTGCTCAAGGCCATGGCCAAGGACCCGGCGCACCGCTACCAGAACGCCGGCGAGATGCGGGCCGACATCCAGCGGGCCATGTCCGGCATGCCGGTCGACGCCCAGACGATGGCGATGACCGGGAACTTCAACCAGGGCACCCGCATGATGACCGCCACCCAGGCGGCCCAGGGCCCGGCCACGCAGCGCACCGGCGCGGTCCCGCCGTACGAGTACGGCGACGGCGACGGCACCCGCGTGGGGCGGCGCAGAGCCTCCGGCGGCGGTGGCGGCAACGCGGTCAAGACAGCGTTGTGGATCATCATCCCGCTGCTGATCATCGGCGCCTTCGTCACGGTCGGCTACCTGGTGTTCGGCACCAAGGCCGCGCCCACCGACGCCTCGATCACCATCCCGGCCCTGGCCACGCAGAAGCTGGATCCCGCGCAGAAGGCGCTCATCGCCCTGGGCCTGAAGCCCGAGGTGGTGCAGGAGGCCAGCGACGAGTTCGGCAAGGGCACGGTGATCCGGACCGAGCCGGCGGAGGGCGAGAAGGTCGAGAAGGGCGCCACGGTCAAGCTGGTCGTGTCCAAGGGCAAGGAGAAGGTCGCCGTACCCGACGGGCTCATCGGCATGGACACCCAGGAAGCGATGAAGGCCCTCGCCGACGTCGGCCTGAAGGGCGTGGTCAAGACCAAGCAGTCCGCCAAGCCCCAGGGCAAGGTCTTCGAGACCAAGCCGGCGGCCGGCACCGAGATCGAGAAAGACGCCAGCGTCACCCTCTACGTGCCGTTCGAGCTGACCGAACTGCCCGACGTGACCGGCTACACCCAGCAGGACGCCATCGCCGCGCTCAAGGGCGCCGGTTTCAAGGTGAAGGTGTCGCCGCAGGCCGACAACCAGGCCGAGGGCACGGTCATCCAGCAGAACCCGGGCGCGGGCCAGAAGCTGCCGCCGAACACGACGATCACGATCGTGGTGTCCACCGGCCCCGAGACGGCTCCGCCGCCCACCAACGAGCAGCCGACCGAGCAACCGACGGACGACCAGACGGACGACTTCCCGTCCGACGAGCCGACCGAGGACAACCCGATCGGCGACGACGGCCTCAACGGCTGACCCGACCACCCAGGGCCGCCCTCCCCACACGGGAAGGGCGGCCCTCGGCGTTCCCCCGCAGAACTTCCGGCCCGCCGACCACTCCGCCTCGCGGGAAGCGCCCGGGGGGCGAGTGGCGAGCCCTGCCGGAAGGGCCGGAGTGGCGGGTGTTCCGGCGCGCCGGGAGCCGGGGTTTACCGGGGAGCGTGGAGAACGCCCCCGCCGCTCGGGGGCAACGGCGGGGGCGTTCATTTGGTAGTCGCTCTGTGCGAGCCGGGCGTTACACGATCCCGTGCAGCCAGTTCCCGAGCAGCCGGTGGCCGTGCTCGGACAGCACCGACTCCGGGTGGAACTGGATGCCCTCGATGGGCGCCCGGCGGTGGCGCAGGCCCATGATCACCCCGTCGTCGGTGCGGGCGGTCACGTCGAGGACCTCGGGGACGGTCTCCGGCAGCACGGCGAGCGAGTGGTAGCGGGTCATCGGCACCGGCGACGGCAGGCCCTCGAAGACCCCCTTGCCGTCGTGGTGCACGGCGCTGGTACGCCCGTGGACCAGCTCGGGCGCGCGGGCCACGGTGGCCCCGAAGGCGACCGCGATGGCCTGGTGGCCGAGGCAGACGCCGAGCAGGGGCGTGCCGCGCTCGGCCGCGCGCAGCACCAGGGGCACGCTCACGCCGGCCGCCTCCGGGGTGCCCGGCCCTGGGCTGACGAGCACGCCGTCGAAGGCGTCGCCGTCGCGCACGCCCACGACGTCACGGGGGCGCACGTCGCAGTCGGCGCCCAGCACGCGCAGGTACTGGACGATCGTGTGGACGAAGCTGTCGTGGTTGTCCACGACCAGCACGCGGGTCATCTTCTTACGGTCACCTCGTCGAGCGTCACCGCCGGCTCCAGGAGCGGGAACACGGCATACCAGAGTACGACCCCCACGACCACGACCAGCAAGGCGGCCGCCAGCACCTTGCGACGGGGGTCGCCGGGCAGTTTGCGCCAGATCCAGCCGTACATGTCATTCCTTTCTGAGCTCGGTCTTCTTGAGCACGCCGTACACGATGAGGCGCTGGGCGGCGGAGTACTCGGGGTGGCAGGTGGAGAGGGTGATGTAGGCGCGGATGGGACGGATGTCGGGCTTGCCGGGGACGGGGGCGAGCACCTCCACCTCCGTGGGCTCCACGACGTCCTGGGACGTGACGCGGTAGGTGTAGCGGGCCTCGCGGGCGTCCACGACGATCTCGTCGCCGCGTTCGAGCTCGTCGAGCTCCTTGAACGGGGCCGCGTACGTGGTGCGGTGGCCCGAGACCACGAAGTTGCCGATCTGGCCGGGCATGGCGCTGTCGGGGTAGTGTCCCGGGCCCTTCTTCAGGTGCTCGGCGTCCACGCCCTCGACGATGGCGTACCGGTAGTCGCGGCCGAGCCGCGGGATGCTCAGCATGGCGACGGCCCTGCCGAGCTGGATCTTGTCGATGCGGCCGCGGTCGCGCTCCGCCTTCTCGGCGGCCAGCTCGCGCTGGAGCAGCAACTGCTGGCTCTTGGTGTAGGCGCCGGTGCCCCAGAGCAGGTAGGCGCAGAACAACATGAGGACCAGGCCGGCGGTGATGCTCAGCTCCCCCACGGCCCGGAAGATGGACCGCATGTCGTCAGCGTATTCATGACATCTCCCGACGTGGGGGATCGCCATGTCGTGCGCGTGGCGACTATCCTGGGGCACGCTTCAACTACGCTTAACGAAGAGCCTGTGGACGATCCGGAAGCCCAGGCCCTCAGCAGGAGTTACCCAGTGCCCAAGTCCAAGGCTCGCAAGAAGGCGGTTTACACCCCGCCGCAGAAGTCCCAGCAGGTCAGGGTCAGCCCGCGCTGGCTGGCGCCCACCATGGTGGTGTCCTGGATCATCGGCATCCTGTGGATCGCGATCTACTACATCGCCCCGCAGGCGCCCTTCTTCAGCGACCTCCAGAACTGGAACCTGCTGATCGGGTTTGTCTTCATCATCTTCGGTGTGGTTCTTTCCACCCGCTGGCGTTAGTTCTTTCCACAGTCTTTTCCACAGCCTGGGGAAGTCAGATCGAGCTCAGGATCGCCGAGGTCCGGGCCATCACGAGCACGGCTAGCACGGCCAGCGCTCCCGCGATCGCCAGCACCTGCCACAGGGTCCGGTTGTTCTTGGGGGCGTAGGCCATCGCTCCCGCCAGCACAGAGCCGGTGATCAGGCCGCCGACGTGCCCGGTCCAGCTGATGCCGGGGAACACGAAGGTGATCACCAGGTTGATCACGATGAGCATGGCGATGCCGCGTACGTCCATGTTGAGCTTGCGGCCCACCACGAAGACGGCGCCGAAGAGGCCGAAGATGGCTCCGGACGCGCCCACGGTCGGCTGGCCGAGCGGGTCGAGCCAGAGGCTGAGCACGCTGCCGCCGACGGCGCTGACGAGGTAGAGGGCCGTGTAACGCACGTGCCCGAACGCGCGCTCCAGGTAGGGCCCGACGACGTAGAGCGCCCAGCAGTTGAACAGGATGTGGAAGACGCCGGCGTGCACGAACGCGGCGCTGACCAGCCGGTAGTAGTCGCCGAAGACCGCCACTCCGGCCGGCCACATCTGCAGCGCGCCGGTGACGGCGGGCACGAGGTATTGGGCGCCGAAGACGAGGACGTTGACGGCCAGGATGGCCCAGGTGACGTACGGTGTGCCGACGACCTGGCCGCCGAAGGTGGAGCGGGCCTGGCGGAAGCCCTGGTTGCCCTGGGCGACGCATTCGGGGCACTGGAAGCCCACGGCGGCGTCGCGCATGCAGTCGGGGCAGATGGGCCGGTCGCAGCGCTGGCAGCGGACCCAGGTCTCCCTGCCGGGATGCCGGTAGCACGTGGGGACCGCCTCGGCAGGCTGCTCGGGCTGCGAGGGCGGGCTGGGCGGCTGGCTGGTCATGTCCAGAGCCTATGACGTACCGGACGTAGCTGTGTGCCGTCGATCAGGGCTGTGACATGCCTGCCCGAAGGGGGCGGGGACCCGTGGACGGCCCGCCCCCGTCAGGGATCGGCTCAGCCCTGTACGCGCTCGATGGTGACCGACTCCAGGACGACGTCCTGGACGGGACGGTCGCGCCGGTCGGTGTCGGTCTTGGCGATGGCGTCGACGACGTCCTGGCCCTCGACGACCTCACCGAAGATCGTGTGCTTGCCGTTGAGGTGCGGCGTGGGCACGACCGTGATGAAGAACTGCGAGCCGTTGGTGCCCTTGCCGAACCGCACGCCCGCGTTGGCCATGGCCAGCAGGTAGGGCCGGTTGAAGTAGAGGTCCGGGTGGATCTCGTCGTCGAACTCGTAGCCGGGGCCGCCGATGCCCTGGCCGAGCGGGTCGCCGCCCTGGATCATGAAACCGGAGATGACCCGGTGGAAGACGGTCCCGTCGTACAGACGGGCCGTGCTCTTCTCGCCCGACTCCGGATGCGTCCACTCGCGGGTGCCCTCGGCGAGCTCCACGAAGTTGCGGACGGTCTTCGGCGCCTGGTTCGGGAAAAGCTCGACCTTGATATCGCCGCGATTGGTCTTCAGATTTGCGATCAGCTTCTCAGCCACGAGACAGCTGCCCCCCTCTATGTACAGGGTTGTTTGTGATGTTCTGAGGAATATGGCCGTTCGGCCTCCTGAGCCATCCTCCCATGGACCGCCATGATTGAGCCGCCTTGTCCAGGGAAGGTCAAGCGCGGGGCCCCAACGACAGGGGAGGTTGTCGTGTCCCTGACACTGAAGAGACGCCGCGTGGTAATAGAGGTACCCGCCACGTGGATGGGCCGCATGAAGGCCCAGGCCGTCAAGACCGGCCATCGCATGGCGCCAATGGCGGACCAGGCCAAGGTGGCCACCGCACAGCGCATCGAAGACGCCCGTTACTGGGCGGCGCCAAGGCTCGACGCCGCGGCGCACGGGTTCGAGGATCAGGTCGCCCCCAAGGTCAGCAGGATGCTGTCGGCGGCGGCCAAGCGAATCGACCCGAAACCGTCCCGGTCACGGCGGTGGCCGACGATGGTGCTGCTGACCGGTCTTGCGGTCGGCGCGATCGGCTACATGGCCTACCGTCGCAACGCCCAGCAGTGGACCGAGCACATGAAGGACTCTGCCTCCGATGCATCACGCTGGGTCGGCGAGAAGGCGGACAGGACCGCGCATTCCGCGGACCGGATGGCGTCCAACGTGCAGAACAAGACGGACCAGGCATCGCACAACATGCCCTGATCCGGACCGAAAGCGCGCCTCCGCTCTCACGAGAGCGGAGGCGCGCTTTCGCGTTCCGGCCCGTTGACGGTTCACCAAGCGCTTGCTACAAAGCCGAGCATGGCGCTGTCACCGCTCGACGATCACCCCGTGCACCAGACCGCCCAGGTCATGCGGCACGTCGCCACCTCCGACCGGAACTTCTACGACCGCTACTACTTCAACTGCCACGCCGGCACCGACGAGCTCATGCTGATCGTCGGCCTCGGCCAGTACCCCAACCTCGGCGTCACCGACGCCTTCGCCCTCGTAAGGCACGGCGACCTGCACCGGGTCGTGCGGGCCTCGCGCGAGCTGGGCCCCGACCGGATGGACACCAGGATCGGCCCCTTCCGGGTCGAGGTGATCGAAGGGCTCAAGCGGCTCCGCGTGATCCTGGAGCCGACCGAGTATGGCCTGTCCTTCGAGCTCGACTGGGAGGGGACGATCCCGGCGACCCTCGAACCCCGCCACTTCCTGCGATGGCAGGAACGGGTGATGTTCGACTCGGTGCGGCTCGCCCAGACCGGCCGCTGGTCCGGCAGCATCACCGTCGGCGACCAGGTGATCCCGGTCACCCCCGACCGCTGGCTCGGCACCAGGGACCGGTCATGGGGCGTGCGGCCGGTGGGCGAGCCCGAGCCGCCCGGCATCCAGGCGAACAACCCCGGCACGTTCTACTGGCTGTACACGCCGATGAAGTTCGACGACCACGCCATCCTGTGCATCATCCAGGAGGACCACCGTGGCCGGCGGCTGCTGGAGGAGGCCGTACGCGTCTGGACGGACGGGCGGGAGGAGGAGTACCTCGGCCGGCCGGACTACCGCCCGGTCTACGCCCCGGGCACCCGGGACGTCGTGGACGCCGTGATCGCCTTCTCGCCGCCGGGCGGCAGGCCGTTCGAGGTGCGCTGCACGCCGGTGCTGCCGGTGCACCTCATGGCCGGCACCGGATACGGGCTGGAGCCGGAGTGGCGGCACGGCATGTACCAGGGGCCGGGGACGGTCGTGCAGGGGGTGACGTACCGGCTGCCCGACGACGCCGCCAGGATGTGGGGCCTGGTCGACGCCGTCGGCCGCTTCGAGTACGACGGGCTCGTGGGCCACGGCCTGTACGAGTACTGGGCGCTCGGCCCGCACCCGTCGTTCCCCGGGTGAACCTACTTGGCGGGCTCGGCGGGGGCGCACACGATGTGGACGACCTTGCTGGGGTCGTCCAGCTGCACGGCGCCCGGGGGAAGCTCGGTCGCGGGCAGCGCCGGAAGCATCCGCGCCGCCTCGCCTTCAGGAAGGGCGGTGGGCCCGGCCTCGGCATCGGTCAGGGGAGTCGCCGGGACGGCGGGCACGGCCTCGCCCTCGGGAACGGTGGCGCTCGGCGTGATGGGCGCGGCCTCGGTGCCGGACTGAGGGGCAGCCGGGGCGGAAGGCGTGGTCGGGGCGGCCTCGGTGATCGTCCGGGGGGCGAGTTCGATCACGCGGCCCCGCTCGGCCTTGAGCTCCGGCGCGCCGTCCGCCCGTTCCCCCTTCTCCTCGCGCATGACGAACACGCGGGCCGCCGGGCCGTCGGCGAGCTTGACCTCCTTGCCGTCCGGCGTCCGGCAGGACACAGCCGTGGTCGTGGCGGTGGCGTCGTCGGGTGCGGGGGTTCCGTCGGCCAGGGCGGAGCCGCCCAGGCCCGCGAGCGCGAGCACCCCCACCGTGCCGAGGACCGCGAGACGTCGCTTGAACATGCATTCTCCTCAGTGGAATCCATCCGAACGCCCCGAGCGTGCTCGCCCGCACCTGAAGCGACCCTGAACGCGCCCGAAATGATCTTCAGGTTGGCTTTAGGTTCGCTCAGGCACTCTGGACGTCGTGCGAGTGCTGCTGGTGGAGGACGAGGAACGGCTGGCCGGCCTGATCAAGGGCGGGCTGGCGGGCGAGGGCTTCGCCGTGGACGTGGCCCACGACGGTCGCGACGGCCTGTGGATGGCGACCGAGAACGCCTACGACGTGATCGTCCTGGACGTGATGCTGCCCAGGATGAACGGCTACACGGTCTGCTCCCGGCTGCGCGAGGCGGGCGACTGGACCCCGATCATGATGCTCACCGCCAAGGACGGCGTCTACGACGAGGCCGAGTCGCTCGACAACGGCGCCGACGACTACCTGGCCAAGCCGTTCTCGTACGTGGTGCTGCTGGCCAGGCTGCGCGCCCTGGTGCGGCGCGGCGGGACCGAGCGGCCGGTCACGATCACGGTCGGCGACCTGGTGGTGGACCCGGCCGGCCTGCGCTGCCGCAGGGGCGGGGTGGAGGTCGGGCTGACGCCGAAGGAGTTCGCGGTGCTGCACGCGCTGGCCCGCCGTCCCGGCGAGGTGGTCTCCAAGAGCGAGCTGCTGGCCCAGGCGTGGGACTTCTCCTACGACGGCGACCCGAACATCGTCGAGGTCTACATCAGCGCCCTGCGCAGGAAGATCGACCTGCCGTTCGGCCGGACGACGCTGGTGACCGTCCGGGGAGCGGGTTACCGGTTGGAGGCGGCATGAAGGCGCCGCTCGGACGGCCGACGTGGGCCCGGGTGTCGGGCGGCCTGTCGTCGGTGCGGGTGCGGGCCACCGTCGCGGCGACGCTGGTGGTGGCCCTGGCGCTCGGCGTGGCCGCCCTGGTGCTGGTCATGGCGTTGCGCGGCACGCTGGAGGGCAACGCGGGCGAGGAGGCGGTCAGGCGCGCCGCGGCGGCGATGCCGTACGCGGAGACGGTGCCGATCATGCCGGAGGGTGCGACGCCGGCGGCCACGACGACCGCCGCCCAGATGAGCACGATCATGGTGAACGACCTGTCCGTGGTGCGGCTCGCCGATCCGGACCTCGTCCTGGCCGGCCGCGCCACCGGCTCGCCCGCCCTGTGGGCGCAGCCGGCCGACTACGCCGTCGCGGGCCTGCAGGTGAGCACGCCGACCGGCCCGGCCACGCTCTGGTCGCGGGTCTCCCTGGACGGCGTGCAGAAGGCCGTCCAGGCCCTGTACGGCGCGTTGCTGCCCGGCGTGCCCGCCCTGCTGCTCGTGGTGGCCGGGATGACCTGGTTCTCCGTGGGCCGCGCGCTGGCCCCCGTGGCCGCGATCAGGGCCAAGGTGGCCGACATCACGGCCCGCGACCTGCACCAGCGCGTGCCGGTGCCGGGCTCCAAGGACGAGATCGCGGCCCTGGCCACCACCGTGAACGGCACCCTCGACCGCCTGGAGACGGCCGTGGGCCGGCACAAGCGGTTCGTCGCCGACGCCGCGCACGAGCTGCGCAGCCCCATCGCCACCCTGCGGGCCCGGCTCGAACTGGCCGAGCAGAGCGAGCTCACCCGCGAGGCGCTGGCCGACGTCGAACGCCTCCAGTCGCTGGCCGCCGACCTGCTCATGCTGGCCAAGCTGGACGCCGGCGAGCCGCTGCGCACCGACGAGCTGGACCTGGGTCAGGTGGCGGCCGAGGAGTCGCTGCGCGCCAGGCGGCGGCCGGAGATCAGGGTCGAGCTGGACATCGAGCCGGACGTGGTGCTGCACGGCTCCCGCGCCCACCTCGACCGGCTGGTCACCAACCTGGCCGACAACGCCGTACGGCACGCCGCCTCGGCCGTACGCGTACGGGTGCGCGCCGAGGAGGGCCGGGCCGTGCTGGAGGTGCGCGACGACGGCCCGGGGATCCCGCCGGAGCACCGCGAGGCCGTCTTCGGCCGCTTCACCCGCCTGGACGAGGCGCGGGCGAGGGACGCCGGCGGCGCCGGGCTCGGCCTGCCCATCGCCAGGGACATCGCCCACCTGCACGGCGGCACGCTCACGTACACGGACGCCGGTTTCGTGGCCCGGTTCCCCCTCGCGGAGGGGGCGCTCAGCCCCGTTTGACGGCCAAGGCGTAGTTCGTGCTGCGCTGGAAGATCTCGAAACCGGCGCGGGAGTAGACGCTGACGGCTCCCGTGGGGTTGTCGGCGTCGACGCCCAGCCCGGTCGTGTCGAACCCCTGCGCGCGGAAGGCGGCCAGGGCGTGCGCGATCAGCGCGCCGGCCACGCCCTTGCCGCGCCACTCCCGGAGCGTGCCGATGATCTGGATCCAGGCCCGGCGCTCGCCGGCCAGCGCGTTGTAGCCCTCGAAGGTGTGGGTGATCAGCGTGCCCACCGCCTGACCCTCGTGCAGGGCCAGGAACGACGATTCCGGCAGGAAGTTCTGGGAGCCGACGATGTAGTCGCGCCAGCTCTCCGGGGTGTGCGGGACGCTGCCCCAGTGGTCGAGGAACGCCTCGTTGCGTACGCGGCGGGCGCCCTCGTCCAGCTCGGGCGACCAGGGGGCGACGGTCACCCCGGCGGGCGGCGCGACGGCCGGCAGGTCGCCCGACAGCGAGCGTCCCATGTGGGCGAACCAGCGGTTGGCGACGAAACCGGCGCCCTCGGCCAGCGCCTTCAGCCCGAGGTTGGTGTCGGGCACGTAGAGGTGGATCTCCGGCTGCACGCCGGGGAAGGCCCGCTCGCTCAGCCCCGGCGCCGCGGCCAGGCTCCAGTCGACGATCCGCCGGCCGAGCCCGCGCCTGCGGTGGGCGGGGTGCACGCCGCCCGACAGCCGCATGACGTGGGTGTCGGTGACGGACTGCCGGGTCGGCAGGTAGCCGTAGGCGACGATCTCGCCGCCCTGCCTGGCCGCGAGCGTCCCCGCGGCCAGGTCGATCAGGCGGTGGCCGAGCTGCTCCCTGACGTCGTCGAGGTCGTGGACCTCGCCCGTGCGATCCTCGGCCTCGATCGCGGCCAGGAGTGCGGCGAGCGCCTCGGCGTCGTCAGGGGTCAGCGGTTCCCACACCAGGCTCATGGCCAGCAGCCTAGGACAGCCTGGCGGAGCACCCCAATTCTTTCCCGATGCGGGCGATGCCTTCGGCGAAGCCCTTACTCGTCCGCTGTGCGAACCCGACGAAGAACCGGTTGGCCAGGGGCACGGCCCAGCGTCCCCGCTCGGCCACGTCGTAGACGCGGTGCTCCACGCGGGCGCCCTCGGGGTGCGTGAGCACGGTCCACTCGCCCCGGTACCACCAGCCGCCCTGGTAGGCGACGGTGTACCCGTTCTTCTCGACGGTCATCGGGTATGCGGGCAGGGAACGCGTCAGGGCCTGCCACACCTGCTCGGCCGGGGCGCCGACCACCCCGGCCACCTCGGTGATCAACCGCTTCCTCACGGCTTGCGCACCCGGCTGTTCTGGAAGGAGGCGAACCGCCAGCCTTCCGGCGTGCGCAGCGCGGTCAGCGTGACGACGGACTCCCTGCTCGGGTCGGGCACGCCGGCCACCGACGAATTGCCGCCGGCGATCACCAGCGCGACGTCGTCGGTCAGCGGCCTGACGAGCGGCGCGGGGCCGCCCTCGGCGAGCTTGACGGAGGTCTCGAAGAGCGCGCGGTGGGTCTCCTCGATCGCCTTCCTGCCCTGCAGGTGCAGGCCGAAGAAGGTGATGTAGTCGGCGTCCTCGGTGAACAGGCCGGCGTAGGCGGCGGAGTCGCCGGCGTTCCAGGTCTCGGTCATCCGCTCCACCAGGCGGATGATCTCTTCGGACATGGCACAGCTCCTTTCGTCGCGGCGCCTATCCTGGGAGTTGCGCGTCCGGGCAGGGCAGGCGCCGTGTTCGGATGTCCGGCCGCCGGGGTGTTGGCGCACCCCGGCGGCCCTTCTCTCACCCCTCGGTCGTGCTCGTCCAGGCGAGCTCGCCCTGGTCGAGCCGGTCGAGAAGCCTTCTGATCCAGGCGAGCTCGGCGGCGTGCAGCGCCTGCTCGCACTCGACCTCCAGCATGAGGATCTCGGGCAGGCCACTGTCGCGCATGGCCTTGATGTGTCCTTCCATCCCGGCGAGCGTGCCTTCGAGGGTGGCGGCGCGGGTGCGCAGCGCCCGTTGCGCCTCGGGCAGCGGCAGGCAGCCGATCAGCGAGATGGCCGCCACGAAGGCGCGCCGGTCGGGGTCGGGCTGCTCCAGCAGCCGCCGGAGCCGGGTGATCAGCTCCTCGCGGCCCTCGTCGGTGATCTCGTAGACCGTGCGCTCGGGCCGGCGGCCCTCGCGCCCGGTCGCGGCGGGGACGATCAGCTCGTCCCCGGCCAGCCGCTCGACCGCGTGGTAGAGGCTGCGCGGCAGGCCGGTGATGTAGTCCTTGTGCGTGTCGATGATGAAGCGGTGGAGCTCGTAGGGGTGGCTCGGCTGCATCGTGAGCAGGGCGAGCACGGTCAGGTCGACCAGGCCCTTGCGTTGTGCCATGTTGCCTCCCCCTATATTGCAGTTTGCAATATAGCTCACCTGTCGAGCTGGAGGAAGGCCCGCTCGATCGCCTGCCGCGACACCTCCTCGGGGTACGGGAACCGCGTGATCGAGTCGCGCAGTCCCTCCACGTGGGCCTTCGCGGCCAGCTCCGCCACCAGCGCCAGCTCGGCCTGCTGCTCCTGGACGAAGGCCCGGCCGACCACCGCGCCGTGCCCCGGCACGAACACCGGCTCGGGCAGCGCGTCGAGCATCGCGGCCGTCGTGTCGGGCCAGTCGAGCGGGTAGGAGTCGCCGAACGCCGGCGGCGCGCCCTCCTCGACCAGGTCACCGGCGAACACCACGCCGGCGTCCGGCACGTGCACGACGATGTCGTTGCTGCTGTGGCCGAGCCCGAAGTGCCGCAGGTGCACCATGCGTCCGCCGATGTCGAGGCTGGCCGAGGTGGTGAAGGTGTGGTCGGGCGGCACGATGGCGATCTCCTCCATCTCCGCTCGGCGGTCCGGCAGCCGTTCGATGACGTCCGCGCGGTGCCGCTCGCCGTAGACGTCGATCTCCTCGGCGCACCGGACATGGCTCCAGATCTCGGCGGGACGGAAGAGCGCGTTGCCGAAGTAGTGGTCGAAATGCGAATGGCTGTTCACGACCGTCCACGGGTGGCCGGTGATCGTCCTGATCGCGTCGATCAGGTCGGCCGCCTCCCGGTGGGAGCTGCGGGTGTCGAGCACCAGGCAGTGCCCGTCGCCCACGATCAGGCCCGTGTTCAGGTCGAAGGACTCATGGCGGCGCACGTAGACCCGGTCGCCGACCTCCTGCCACTGCTCGTTCATGGCAACGAACCTTACTTTTCGGACTTCCCGCCGGTCACCCCTGAAGGTAGGCCAGCACGGCCAGGACCCGGCGGTGGCCGTCGGACTCGGGCGGCAGGTCCAGCTTGGTGAAGATGCCGGCGATGTGCTTGGCCACCGCGGCGTCGGTGACGACCAGCTCCCTGGCGATCGAGGCGTTCGCGCGGCCCTCGGCGATCAGGGCGAGCACCTGCTGCTCGCGCGGGGTGAGCCGGGCCAGCGGGTCGCGTCGTCGGCGCAGGAGCTGGCGCACCACCTCCGGGTCCACGACCGTGCCGCCCGCGGCCACCCGGTCGAGCGCGTCGACGAACTCGCGCACGTCGCCGATCCGGTCCTTCAGCAGGTAGCCGACGCCCGCGCCGGCGCCGGACTCCAGCAGCTCGGCCGCGTACGTCTGCTCGACGTACTGGCTGAGCACGAGGACGGCCAGCTCGGGATGACGGCGGCGCAGGCCGAGCGCGGCGCGCAGGCCCTCGTCGGTGAAGTCCGGGGGCATGCGCACGTCGGTCACCACGGCGTCGGGGCGGTGCTCGGCGACCGCCGCGACCAGGGCTTCGGCGTCGCCGACCGAGGCCGCCACGGTGTGGCCGAAACGTTCGAGCAGCCCCACCAGCCCCTCGCGGAGCAGCACGGCATCCTCGGCGATCACGACGCGCACGGAATCTCCACTCGTACCAGGGTCGGGCCGCCCGGCGGGCTGGACACCGACAATCTTCCCGCCACCACGGCCAGCCTGTCGGCCAGGCCGGTCAGCCCGGTGCCCCTGGCCGGGTCCGCGCCGCCGACGCCGTCGTCGCGCACCTCGACGGCCAGCGTGCC
>NZ_JBSFGJ010000218.1:0-15697 GCF_053596515.1 Nonomuraea sp. NPDC001684 | reverse complement strand
TTCGTCGTTCCGGCCACGGGCCGAAACCGTTTCGTCTAGGTCTTAACAGACTTTCGTTGACAATCATCAAAAGTCGGATCTACTGTCGCGATCTACGAAGGTTCTTCGATCGTCCGCCAATGGAACCCTCCTTCCCGGTCCACCCCCCACGGAAAGGGAACCTCCGCGATGCCTTCCAGCAGGCCCACCCGTGCCTCCCGATGGACGGCGCGGGTCAGCGCCGTCCTCCTGGCCATGTCGAGCGCGGTCGTGCTCCCCGTGGCCGCCCCGCCCGCCCGCGCCCACGCCGCCGTCGACCCCGCCGACTACCAGCGCGTCGAGCTGGCCAAGGGCGTCGCCGAGATGGGCGAGCCGATGACCATGGCCGTGCTGCCCGACCTGTCGGTGCTGCACACCGCGCGCGACGGGACGCTGCGCCGCACCGACGCCCAGGGACTGACCACCGTGGTCGGCGCGTTGCCCGTCTACACCCACGACGAGGAGGGCCTCCAGGGCGTCGCCGTGGACCCCGGCTTCGCCGCCAACCGGACCGTCTACCTCTACTACGCCCCCCGCCTCAGCACGCCGTCCGGCGACGCGCCCGCGACCGGCGCCGACTGGTCGGCCTGGCAGGGCGTCAACCGCCTGGCCCGGTTCACCCTCAAGCCCGACTGGACGCTCGACCTGGCCTCCCAGCGGACCGTGCTCGACGTGGCCGCCGACCGCGGCATGTGCTGCCACGTCGGCGGCGACATGGACTTCGACGCCCAGGGCAACCTCTACCTGTCCACCGGCGACGACTCCAACCCCTTCGACTCGGCCGGCTACGCCCCCATCGACGAGCGCCCCGACCGCAACCCCGTCTACGACGCCCAGCGCAGCGCCGGGAACACCAACGACCTGCGCGGCAAGATCCTGCGCATCAAGGTGAACCCCGCGGACGGCACGTACACGATCCCCGCGGGCAACCTCTTCCCGCCGGGCACCGCGCGGACCAGGCCCGAGATCTACGCCATGGGCTTCCGCAACCCGTTCAGGATGACCGTGGACAAGGCCACCGGCGTGGTCTACGTCGGCGACTACGGCCCCGACGCCGGCAGCACCGACCCCAACCGCGGGCCCGCCGGGCAGGTCGAGTTCGACCGCGTCACCGGCCCCGGCAACTACGGCTGGCCGTACTGCACCGGCACCAACACTCTGGCCGAGACCTACAACGACTACACCTTCCCCTCGGGCCCCTCCGGCCAGAAGTACGACTGCGCCGCGGGCGGCCCGGCCAACGACTCGCCGCGCAACACCGGCCTGGCCAAGCTCCCGCCCGCCAAGCCCGCCTGGATCAGGTACGGCGGCGACGCCGGCTCGCCGCCCGAGTTCGGCAGCGGCTCGGAGTCGCCGATGGGCGGCCCGATCTACCGCTACGACGCCGCCCTGAACTCCGCCGTCAAGTTCCCCCAGGACCTCGACGGGCACTTCTTCGCCGGCGAGTTCGGCCGCAAGTGGATCAAGGCGATCGACGTGGCCGCCGACGGCACGCGCGGCGAGATCGCCGCCTTCCCCTGGACCGGCACGCAGGTCATGGACCTGGCCTTCGGGCCCGACGGCGCGCTCTACGTCCTCGACTACGGCTCCGGCTACTTCGGCGGCGACGCCAACTCCGCCCTCTACCGCGTCGAGTACATCAAGGACCGCAACCGCTCGCCGGTCGCGGTCGCCAAGGCCGACAGGACGTCCGGGAAACTCCCGCTCACCGTGGCCTTCTCCAGCGCCGGCTCCGCCGACCCCGAGGGCGGCGCGCTCACCTACGCCTGGGACTTCGGCGACGGCACCACCTCCACCGCCCCGAACCCCACCAAGACCTACACCACCGAGGGGGAGTTCACCGCCACGCTCACCGTGCGCGACCCCCAGGGCAACGCCGGCACCGCCGGCGTGGTCATCACGGCCGGCAACACCGCCCCCGCCGTGACCATCGGCACGCCCGCCCCCGGGACGCTGTTCACCTGGGGCGACACCGTGCCCTTCACGATCGGGGTGACCGACCCCGAGGACACGCAGATCGACTGCGCCAAGGTGAGGATGACGTACGTGCTCGGCCACGACAGCCACGGCCACCAGATCACCTCGAAGAACGGCTGCGCGGGCGAGCTGACGATCCCGGCCGACGGCGAGCACGACGACGCGGCCAACATCTTCGCCGTCTTCGACGCCGAGTACACCGACAAGGGCGGCCTGACCACCCACACCCAGCACGTCCTGCAGCCCCGCCACCGCCAGGCCGAGCACTACGCGACGATGTCCGGCGTCTCGCAGATCTCCAAGGCGGCCGCGCACGGCGGCAGGACGGTCGGCGACGTGCACAACGGCGACTGGATCGCCTTCACCCCCTACCGGCTCGACGACGCCAGGACGTTCCGGGCGCGGGTCTCCTCGGGCGGCGTCGGCGGCTCCATCGAGGTGCGCGCGGGCTCGCCCACCGGGCCGCTGCTCGGCAAGGCCGCCGTCCCGGTGACGGGCGGCTGGGAGACCTTCACCGACGTGCAGGCCCCGCTGACCGGCGCGACCGCCGCGTCCACCACGCTCTACCTGGTCTTCACCGGGGGCGCCGGGGCGCTGTTCGACCTCGACGACTTCACCCTGGCCAAGGAGGCGACGGCGGTCGGCACGATCCGCGCCGCCGACGGCAGGTGCGTGGACGTCGCGGGCGCCGGCACCGCCGACGGCACCAAGGTGCAGCTCTACTCCTGCAACGGTACGAACGCCCAGAACTGGGCCATCGACGGCCAGACCGTCAAGGCGCTCGGCAAGTGCCTCGACGTGGCCGGGGCGAGCAGCGCCGACGGCACCAAGGTGCAGATCTGGACCTGCAACGGCACGGGCGCGCAGAAGTGGACCGCCGAGGGCGGCGCGCTCAAGGCGCTCGGCAAGTGCCTCGACGCCACCGACCCGGCCCAGCTCGTCATCAGGACGTGCAACGGCGGCACGCCCCAGAGGTTCACCACCGCGACCCCGGCCGCCGGCGGCCCCGCCGTCCTGGTCTTCTCCCGGACGGCGGGGTTCCGGCACGACTCGATCGCGGCGGGCGTCCAGGCGATCAGGGATCTCGGGTTCGGCGTGACCGCCACCGAGGACCCGGCCGCGTTCACCTCGGCGAACCTGGCCGCCTACAAGGCGGTGGTCTTCCTCAACACCACCGGTGACGTGCTCGACGCCGCGCAGCAGGCCGCGTTCGAGGCGTACGTCAAGGCGGGCGGCGGCTACGCCGGCGTCCACGCGGCCGCCGACACCGAGTACGACTGGCCCTGGTACGGCGGTCTCGTCGGCGCCTGGTTCGCCGCCCACCCCGCGGTGCAGAAGGCGACGGTCAAGGTCGAGGACCGCGCCCACCCGGCGACCGCCCACCTCGACGCCACCTGGCCGCGGACGGACGAGTGGTACGACTACCGGACCAACGCCAGGACCGGCGCCCACGTGCTGGCCACCCTGGACGAGTCGACGTACTCGGGCGGCACGATGGGCGCCGACCACCCGATCGCCTGGTGCAAGCCGTACGACGGGGGGCGTTCCTTCTACACCGGCGGCGGGCACACCGCGGAGTCCTTCGCCGAGCCCGCCTTCCGGCAGCACCTGCGCGGCGGCCTGGCCTACGCCACCGGCCAGGCCAAGGCCGACTGCCGTCCCGAGACCGGCTACACCACCCTCTACAACGGCTCGACCACCGGCTGGGAGCAGGCCGGGCCGGGCGGGTTCGCCAACGCCGGCGGCACGCTGACCTCGCAGGGCGGCATGGGCCTGCTCTGGTACAAGGCCAAGGAGTACACCACCTCCTACTCGCTCAAGCTGGACTGGAAGCTGGCCGGCGACGACAACTCCGGCGTCTTCGTCGGCTTCCCGCCCTCGACCGACCCGTCCTCGGCGGTGAACAACGGCTACGAGATCCAGATCGACGCCACCGACGCGCCGGACCGGACCACCGGCTCGGTCTACGGCTTCAAGGCCGCCGACATCGCCGCCCGCGACGCCGCGCTGAACCCGCCGGGGGAGTGGAACACCTACGAGATCCGGGTCGAGGGCGAACGCCTCCAGGTGTTCCTCAACGGCGCCAGGATCAACGACTTCACCAACACCGACCCGGCCCGCTCGCTGAAGAACGGGCACATCGGCATCCAGAACCACAGCGACGCCGACCAGGCGTCCTTCCGCAACATCCGGATCAAGGAGCTCGGCCCGCCTGCCGGGGACTCCGTCGTCCAGGCCGAGACCTGGGCGCAGGCGTCGGGCGTGGCCACCTACCCGCACGCGCCCGCGCACGGCGGCACCGTGCTCGGCTACGTCAACCCGGGCGACTGGGCGGCCTACGACGTGGACCTCACCGGGGTCACCGCGTTCCGGGCGCGGGTGGCCTCGCCGGGGCCGTCGGGCGGCTTCGAGATCCGCACCGGCTCGCCGGCCGGGCCGGTGCTCGGCGCCGTCACCGTGCCGGGCACCGGCGGCTGGGAGTCCTACGCCGACGTCTCCACGGCGCTGACCGGCGTGCCCTCCGGCGCGGCCCGGCTGTACCTGGTGTTCACCGGCGCGAACTTCGACGTCGACGACTTCACCCTGGTCCGCGCCGCGGCCAGGACACCGGCGAAGCGGGCCCGTTAGCCGCCGGGCCGGTGGCCGTCACTCGGACGGCCGCCGGTCCGGGACGGGGTCAGGGCAGCGCGTAGCCGAGGACCTGCTCGTGGATCAGGCCCTCGCAGCCCGCCTGGTCCGTGACCAGGTGGTCGCCGCTCGCGGCCCGGCACCGGTGCAGCGCGACCGATCCGGGCACCTGGCTGGTGTAGACGTGCCCGACCGGGCCCATCGGGAACTGCCCCTCGCAGCCGGGGTCGCGGGTGAGCATGGTGTGCGCGCCGACCTTGCACTCGTACAGGGGCACGGTGCCGGCCGCCTGGTCGCGCAGCAGCTTCCACACGCGTTCCTGGGCGAAGCCGGGCGGCAGCAGCCGGGAGCTGGCCACGTGCCCCTTGCTCGACTGGTAGCCGCGGCGCAGCTGGGTGTGGGGCAGCAGCTCGAAGCCGCACGACAACTGCGGGGGCGACAGGTCGTTCCGGTTGGCCAGCGCCCACGTGGCCCAGGCCGGCTTGGCCGAGCCGTCGGTACGGCGCAGCCCCACGCCGAGGCCGGCCGCCGTCTCGTCCGGATGGTCGCTCATGCGGTGCCAGACGTAGCTCTCGATGCCCGGCGTGCCGAGGACGTTGCGGAAGGAGTTGCACAACTGCGACGCCTGCGCGGCCTCCGACGAGGGCGACAACGAGTTCACGCCGCTCTCGGTGAGCTGCACCTGCCAGGCCGACGGCGTGTTCGGGAACTGCTGGCGCAGCCAGCCGACCAGCACGCCGATGTTGCCGTAGGTGACCTTCGGGAAGTCGTCGGCGGAGAACTGCGGCGCCAGCAGGTTCGGCGGGTAGGGGTGGTAGGCGACCCGCCAGGCCCGGTTGCCGGCCCGCGCCGCCAGGCCCTTGAGCACGGTCATGCCCGACAACATCGCCTCGGAGGCGGCCGGCTGGTCGTAGGCGGTGCCGAAGTGGTGGTCGAGCGAGGTGAGCACCTTCGCGGTGGGCTGCTGGGCCATGACGGCGTCGTAGGCGGCGTTGTAGTTCGCGGCGATCGCGTCCAGCCAGGCGGTCGTGCCGCAGGCCGTGCCCTGGCCGCAGCCGATGTCGAACCAGGTGTTGCTGTTGACCTCGTTCATGACGACGAAGTCCGCGATGCGGCCGTTGCCGTGCTGCCCGTCGTAGCGCTGGGCCAGCATGCCGGCGAAGCGGCCGTAGTCGGCCGGGTCGTTCGGGACGCAGAACTTCTCGAACCCGGGGGCGGCGGGCGTGCAGGGACGGGCCCCGCGAGCCCAGGCCGGGGTGCCGTAGACGACGGCGGTGACGACGAGACCGCGGGCGGTCCAGTCCCTGATGGCGGCGTCGACGGCCGAGCCGACGGTGAAGCAGCGGCCGCCGAACTCCTGCGCGCCCGCCGCGCACGGCGGCGTCCTCACGCTGGGCTCCCAGTCGGCCCAGATGAGGTTCATGGCGACGCCGCCGGCGTTGTTGCCGGCGATCTCGTTCTTGTCGGGCCAGAAGTCCGGTTGCAGGCCCTTGATGCGGTAGTCGGACCTGACCGGGTACGGCAGAGCGGCGGCGGTGGTGACGGCGGCGGCCGGAGCGGCCGGAAGGAGAAGTAAGAGGACGGCGGCGATGCGGGCAACCCAACCCATGGGACCTCCTGGATTTAAACGTCTCAACAATGAGGCCCCGAAGGCGGCCAGGCAAGACCCGATTTGCTGCGGCGGGCCGACTTGAAACGTCACTGAGGAACGGTCGACGCCCTGACCATGAGCTCCGGCTGGAAGACGATCTCCTGGTGCCAGTGGTTGGCGTCGCCCCGGGCGTCGGTGAGCAGCAGCTCCGCGGCCGCCTGGCCGAGCTGGTGCTTGGGCTGGCGGACCGAGGTCAGCGACGGCGACAGCAGCTCGGCGAACTCGACGTCGTCGTAGCCCAGCACCGCCATGTCGTGCGGGACGCGCACCCCGCGCCGCTCCAGCCCGCGCAGCGCGCCCAGCGCCACGGTGTCGTTGACGCAGAACAGCGCCGTCGGCCCCTTGCGCGCGGGCAGCCGCTCCAGCGCCGCCTCGCCCTCGCGCGGGGTCAGCGCGGGCAGCGTGACCTCGGTGATCACCTCGTCGGGGTCGAGCCCGGCGGCCCGCACCGCCCTGGCCAGCCCCTCGCGCCGATCGGCGCACTGGCGCACGATCGGCGGCCCGTTGAGGAAGGCGATGCGCCGGTGGCCGAGCGCGAGCAGGTGGGCGCCGGCCAGCTCGCCGCCCCGGACGTTGTCCACCGCCACCGCGCAGAGCTGGGCGTCGGCGCCCGGCCGGTCGAGCAGCACCATGCCGATGCCGCGCCGGCGCAGCTCCACCAGGTGGGAGATGTCGGGCCCGGCGGGCGTGATGAGGATGCCGGGCACCCGGTGCTGCTCCAGGATCTGCAGGTAGTGGGCCTCCTTCTCGACCGAGTCGCCGGAGCTGCACAGCACCAGGAGCAGCTGCTCCTGCGACAGCCGGGTCTCGATGCCCGGCAGCACCTCGCTGAAGAACGGGTTGCCGATGTCGCGCACCATCACGCCGACGGAGCGGCCGGAGCCGCCGCGCAGCTGCCGGGCCGGCGCGCTGGGCACGAAGCCGAGCGTCTTGATGGAGGCGCGCACCCGGCGCAACGTGCGCTCGGCCACCAGCTCGGGCCGGTTGAGCACGTTGGAGACCGTTCCCACGGACACGCCGGCATGGGCCGCGACGTCGACCATGCTGAGCCGGCGGCGCTCGGCCGGCTTGTGGATGTCGGTCACCGGTGGACAGCCCTTCTGGTCACCTGGCAGAGAGGGCCAGTCTACTGGTTGAAATGTTTCAGCCAAACGAACCCGCGCTGCACATCTGGAACCGGGGCATTGACGGATGTACCTCACGGTGCCTACGGTGCGCATTGCTTGAAATGTTTCAACTAGCCGGGAGTACCCTTGTCGCATCTCGCCGTGACCGACCTGCGCGTCGAAGGACTGGCCGAACCACTCGGCCTCGACGTGGACACGCCGGAGTTCTCCTGGCGGATCACCGGGGCCGGGCGTGGACGGGCGCAGAGCGCGTACCGGCTGGTCGTGGCCCGGGAGGGCGATCCGGCCGACGAGGAGGCCGAATCCGTCTGGGACAGCGGCGTGGTGAACTCGGCCGCGACCGTCGACGTCCCGTACGGCGGCGCCGCGCTGCGGCCGAGGACGCGCTACCAGTGGCGGGTCAAGGTGGCCGACGAGCACGGCGAATGGTCCGGCTGGAGCCCCGCCCACTGGTTCGAGACAGGGCTCGGCGAGGCCGGCGGCTGGATGGCGGGCTGGATCGGCACCCCCATGGTGCCCGGCTCCGAGCGGCTGCCGTCGCTGGAGAACGTGCCGCGCATCTGGGTCGCCGGCCCGCTCGGCCCGTCCGGGGCGCCGACCGGGGCGTTCCGGACGCGGTTCTCGGTGCCGGGCGGGGCCAGGCCGCTGTCGGCGTGGCTGGTGATCGGCGACGGCGGCGGGATCGAGGCGGCCGGGCCGGCCGGGACGGTCGAGGCGGTCCAGGCAGCCGGGCCGGCCGAGTCGGTCGAGGCGTACGTCAACGGGGTGCGGGTCGCGGGGGAGCGGCGGGCGGGCGCGTTCGTGGCCGACGCCGGCGACCTGGTGGCCTCGGGCGAGAACGTGCTCGCGATCAGGGCCGCCGGGCCGGGGCTGTGCGTGCGGCTGGAGGTCGTGGTCGAGGGGCGGCCCGCGCTGCCGCAGCTCGTCCCGGTGGCGGGCGAGAGCACGGTGACCGTCACCTCCGGCGGCCGGTGGCGGGCCGAGGACCGGCCGGGCGAGGGCTTCGAGCAGCCCGGCTTCGACGACTCCGGCTGGCGGCTGGCCGAGGAGGTCGGGCTGCACGGCGACCCGCCGCTGGGCCGTGAACCGGTCGGCGACCGGCCGAGCCCGTACCTGCGGCGCGAGTTCGGCGTGCCGTCGCCGGTGCGCCGGGCCAGGCTGTACGCCACCGCGCTCGGCGTCTACGAGATCCACCTCAACGGCGCCCGGGTCGGCGCCGACCACCTGGCCCCCGGCTGGACCGACTACCGCCACCGCGTCACGTACCAGACCTACGACGTGACGGCGCTGGTGTCGGAGGGACGCAACACGATCGGCGCGGTCCTCGCCGACGGCTGGTACGCCGGCAACATCAGCTGGTTCGGCTCCTTCCAGTACGGCCGCCGCCTGGCCTTCCGCGCCGAGCTGGAGATCCTGCACGAGGACGGCACCCGCACCCGGCTGAGCACCGACTCCGACTGGCGCGCCGGCTCCGGCGCGATCCGCTACGCCGACCTGCAGAACGGCGAGCGGCAGGACCTGGCGGCCGAGCCGCTCGGCTGGACGGCCGCCGGGTTCGACGACTCCGGCTGGGCGCCCGCGGTGCCGGTGAGCCCGCCGGCCGGCCGGGTGACCGCCTCCGTCGCGCCGCCGATCCGGGTGCACGAGGAGGTGGAGCCGGTGCGGGTGTGGGAGCAGCGGCCCGGCGTGTGGATCGCCGACTTCGGCCAGAACCTGGTCGGCTGGGTCCGGCTCACCGGCCGCGCCGGCCGCGACCGCCCGGTGGTGCTGCGGCACGCCGAGGTGCTCGACCACGAGGGCGGGCTGCACCTGGCCAACCTGCGCTCGGCCCGCGCCACGGACGAGTTCCTGCCCCGCGGCGAGCAGGCCGAGACGTTCGAGCCGAGGTTCACCTTCCACGGCTTCCGGTACGCCGAGGTGTCCGGCCTGCGCGCGGCCCCCGAGTCGATCACGGCCAGGGTGGCCCACGCCGCGATGGAGCCGGCCGGCGAGTTCACCTGCTCCGACGAGCGGCTCGACCGGTTGCAGCGCAACATCGTGTGGGGGCAGCGCGGCAACTTCCTGGCCGTTCCCACCGACTGCCCGCAGCGGGACGAGCGGCTCGGCTGGACCGGCGACATCTGGGCCTTCGCCCCGACCGCCCTGTTCAACTACGACGCCGCCGCCTTCCTGCGGAGCTGGCTGACCGACGTGGTCGACGCCCAGGGCGACGACGGCGCGGTCACGCACGTGGTGCCCGACGTGCTGTCGGGCCGCGGCTTGTCGCCCAACCCCAAGGAGGCCGGCTCGCCCGGCTGGGGCGACGCGCTGATCATGCTGCCGTGGGCGCTGCACCGGCTGCGCGGCGACGCCCGCGTGGTCGCCGCCTGCTTCGAGCCGATGCTGCGCTGGCTGGCCTACCTGGACCGGCGCTCCGAGAACGGGATCTTCCCCGACGAGGGGTTCGGCGACTGGCTGTCGATCGGCGCCGACACCCCCAAACGGCTCGTCGGCACGGCGGTCTTCGCGCTGTCGGCCCGGCAGCTGGCCGGGCTCGCCGCCGCGCTCGGCCGCGACGCCGACCGGCGCTCCTGCCTGGAGCTGTACGAACGGGTGCGCCGGGCCTTCCGCGCGGCCTTCGTCGAGGGCCCCGGCGTGGTGGCGAGCGGCACGCAGACCGCGTACGTGCTGGCCGTCACCGCCGGGCTGCTGGAGGAGCACGAGCTGCCCAGGGCCGCGGCCCGGCTGGCCGGTGACGTCGAGGCGCGCGGCGGCCACCTGTCGACCGGGTTCCTCGGCACGCCGTACCTGCTGGACGCGCTCACCTCGACCGGACGGCTGGACGTGGCCTACCGGCTGCTGACGCAGGACACCTTCCCGTCCTGGCTCTACCCGGTCGTGCACGGCGACGCGACGACCATGTGGGAGCGCTGGGACTCCTGGAGCCACCACCGCGGGCTGCAGGACCCCGGCATGAACTCCTTCAACCACTACGCCTACGGCGCCGTCGGCGACTGGATGTACCGGACGGTCGGCGGCCTGGCCCCCGGCTCGCCCGGCTACGCCGACATCGTCGTGCGCCCCCGTCCCGGCGGCGGGATCGGCTGGGCGCGGACCGCCCACCGCACCCGGCACGGCCAGGTGGAGATCTCCTGGCGGCTGACGGACGGCGGCCTCGCCCTGGACGTCGTCGTGCCGCCCAACACCCGCGCCGAGGTGCACGTGCCCGCGCCGCCGGAACGGGTGACCGAGGGCGGCCGGCCGGCGGCCGAGGCGGAGGGCGTGACCTTCGACCGCCTCGACGGCGGGGCCGCGGTCTACCGGGTCGGCTCGGGCTCGTACGCGTTCCGCACCCCCGCTGAGAGGCATTGACGATCGTGACCAGCACCAAAGCGCGCCGACGGATCCCGTGGGGCGTCTACCTCGTCCTCCTGCCCACCTTCGCCCTGCTCGCGGCGTTCGCCTACTACCCGGCGCTCAACGGCATGCTGCACTCGCTGTACGAGTGGCGGCCGGGCTTCGGCTCGCCGTTCGTCGGCCTGGACAACTACCTCACGATGCTCGGCGACGACCTGTGGTGGGCCTCCTTCCGCAACGCCGGGATCATCTTCGTCTGGGCCGTCACCCTCATGTGGGTGTTCCCGCTGCTGGCCGCCGAACTGGTGATGTCGCTGTCCGGCGAGCGGCTGCGGTTCGTCTTCCGCACCCTGCTCATCCTGCCGCTGGCCTTCCCGGCCGTGGTCAACGTGCTGCTGTGGCAGTTCATGTACGACCCGCGCGACGGCGTCGTCAACAGCCTGCTGCGCGCGCTCGGCCTGGACGGGCTGGCGGGCAACTGGATCGGCGACCCCGCCACGGCGCTGGCCGCGCTGATGACGATCGGCTTCCCGTGGGTGGCCAGTCTGCCGTTCCTGGTCTTCCTGTCGGCGCTGCAGAACGTGCCGGCCGAGATCTACCAGGCCGCCGAGGTGGACGGCGCCGGCCGGCTGCGCCGCTTCTGGAGCATCGACCTGCCGATGATGTTCCGCGACGTCAAGCTGCTGCTGGTGCTGGCGGTGATCTCGGTGCTCCAGTACGGCATGCAGGCCCACATCATGACCAAGGGCGGCCCCGACAACGCCACGCAGGTGCCGGTGCTGCGCATGCTCGACGCCGCCTTCGTGGACACCAGCTGGGGGTACGCGGCCGCGCTCGGCACCGTGCTGTTCGCCCTGACGCTCGGCGTGAGCCTGGGCGCGCTGGCGCTCGGCAGGAGGTCGGGATCGTGAGCCGGACCCGCAGGACCGACCTGGTGGCCGGCGGCATCCTGGCGGTGCTGGCCTTCGCCGGGCTGTTCCCGTACCTGTTCATGCTGGCCGCCTCGGTCAAGGACAACGAGCAGTTCTTCGGCAGCTACTGGTCGCCGGCCTGGCCGGTGCACCTGGACAACTATGCGGCGGCCTGGGAGCAGGTCAGCCCGTACCTGTTCACCTCGTTCGTGGTGGCGGCGCTGGCCATCGCCGGCACGATGCTGCTGGCCCCGGCGGCGGCGTTCGTGTTCGCCCGCTACCGCTTCCCCGGGCGCAACGCGCTGTTCGGGCTGGTCGCGGCGCTGCTCATGGTGCCCTCGATCACCAGCCTGATCCCGCTGTTCGTGCTGATGCGCGACCTCGGCATCCTGGACAGCCGGCTGGTGCTGATCATCCCGCACGTCACCGCGAACACGGTCTTCGGGATCGTCGTCATGCGCACGTACATGGCGCAGATCCCCGAGGAGATCTTCGAGGCGGCGCGGGTGGACGGGGCGGGCGGCGTCCGGCTGTTCCTGGCCTTCATGCTGCCGCTGGCCCGGCCGGTCATCGGCACGGTGGCGCTGATGACGGTGCTGGGCGTGTGGAACGACTACTTCTGGCCGCTGCTCACCGTGCAGACCGACGCCTACCGGACGATCCCCGCGGGGCTGGCCTTCTTCGCCAACCAGAACGCGCAGCAGTGGGGCCCGCTGTTCGCCGGCTACGTGCTGGCCAGCCTGCCGCTGGTGGTGCTGTTCACGTTCCTGTCCAAGTGGTTCCTGGCGGGCATCCAGGGCGGCATCGTGTCCGGCAAGTGAGCCGGTCCTCGTGATTGAAACGTATCAATAGGAAAGGACCCGTACCCCGATGAGAACACCCCCCAAGAGCGGGCTCGCGGCGCTGGCCGCGCTGCTCTCGCTGACAGGCTGCGGCCTGCTCGGCACCGGCGGCACGTCCGCCCAGGACGGCGGCGGCAAGGTGACGATCACGCTGGCCGGCCCCAACCAGTGGAACGCCAGCGGCAGCAGCTTCGGACCGGCCTGGGAGGCGCTGGTCGACGACTTCGAGAAGCGCGAGCCCGGCATCGAGGTCAGGACGCAGGTGCTGCCCCTCGACGGCTTCATGCAGACGATCACCACCCAGCTCGCCGCCGGCACCGCGCCCGAACTGGTCTTCAACCAGCCGCCGCACAAGGCCCACGAGGTGCACGCGCTCGACGCCGAGCTGCAGAAGCCCAACCCGTACGTGCCGGGCAACCAGCGCTGGATCGACGTGTTCAGGAAGGAGTACTACGGCCCCGCCGTCTCCAAGGCACTGAGCAAGGAGAGCGGCAAGCTGGAGTACGTCCCCTTCAACCTGGTCGCCATCGGCCTGTTCTACAACAAGGACGCCTTCGCCAAGGCGGGCGTCGACCAGCCCCCCGCCACCTGGGAGGACTTCAGGAGCGCCTGCGGGAAGCTCAAGGCGGCCGGCTTCGACCCCGTCGCCCTCGACAAGGGCGGCCTGGCCGCCGGCTGGACGTGGGAGGCGGTCAGCACCCAGCTCATCGACAAGTACCACGACGACTGGAACCTCTTCGACGCCACCGGCAAGCCGGGCAAGGCGCCGACCGTGACCGAGAAGTCGATGAGCAGGGTCATCAAGGAGGGCACGCTCACCACCAGGACGCCCGAGGTCGCCGAGTCCCTGAAGATCTACAAGGAGTTCTTCGACTGCGGCACGCCCAACTGGACGGGCGTCGCCGACGGCGGCGCCACCGTGGGCTACCGCGACTTCGTCTCGGGCAAGGCCGCCATGTCGTGGGGCACCGACTTCGCCGTCGAGGCGCTGAAGGCGGACGCCAAGTTCGCGCTCGGCACGATGCCGTTCCCGACCATCACCAAGGCCAGCACGCCGCTGTCGTCGGAGGCCCCGGCCCGCTACGGCGCCTCGATCGGCGGCACCAGCTACATGATCCCCTCCACCGTCAAGGGCGAGAAGTACGCGGCGGCGGTCAAGTTCCTGCAGTACATGAGCTCGCCGGCGATCAAGCCCTGGCTGGACGCGACCGGCGGCCTGCCCGCCGTCGAGGGCGTCGAGCCGTCGGCCGAGACCGCCGGGCTGCTGGAGGGCGAGTGGGGCAAGCCGTTCCGGGTGGTGGCCCTGCCGGGCGGCCCGGAGGGCACCTCCTTCCGCGACGTCTTCGACGGCTATCTGCTCGGCCGCCGCTCCCTGGAGGAGGAGCTGGCCGACCTGGACAAGTGGTGGAAGCGCGGCATCGAGGCCGGGATCAAGAAGAACGCCTGGGGCGACGAGGACTGGGCGAAGTAGGAGGAGATGACATGCGGTTGTTGATCGCCCTGGCGCTGGCCGTCCCGATGCTGGCCCTCCCGGCGCAGGCGCTGCCCGCGCGCGCGGCGGCGGCCGGCGGGGTGAGCGGCGTCGAGGTCGGCGGGGACACGATCACCGTCACCGGCCTCGCCCCCGGCCCGGCCGAGCTGTACGCGCTGGACACCTGGCAGGACTCGCCCGCGGGGGAGCAGCCGGTCGCGTCCGTCGAGGCGGGCCCGTTCCGCGTCGAGGTGCCCCGGATGGACGGTGACCAGGACCGGCTCTACGACAAGTTCCTCGCGGTGGGCGCGGACGGCCCGCTGGGAGAGGTGCACTATGCCGACAAGCTGAGCTTCCCGTCGGCCAACCAAGCCCCTTATCCCGAAATGTCAGGCAAAAAGGGGTTACAGGTGCAGATGACCGACGACGCCGAGGAGATCGGCGTCCAGCACGCCGGCATCAACCTGGCCCTCGACTCGGTCATGACGGCCGGGCCGGGCGCCCCGGGCAACACCATCGAGTTCGTCTCGCAGGGCAAGACGTACTACTTCGACCGCGGCGCCGTCGCCGGGCTCGACGCCCAGGTCAAGCCGCTGTCGGACAACGGCGTCCTGGTCAACATGATCGTGCTGGTCTACAACAGCGGCGCGCCCAACTCCGCCGCGCGCACGCTCATCCACCCCGACGCCGAGCTGGGCAAGGGCACGGTGTACGCGTTCAACACCAAGACGGCCGAGGGCGAGGCGCACTTCACCGCCGCGATGGAGTTCTTCGCCCAGCGCTACAGCCAGGCCGACGGCCGCTACGGCCGGGCCTGGGGCTGGATCGTCGGCAACGAGATCGACGCCCAGCAGTTCTGGTACAACATGGGCCGCCAGGACCGTGACGTCTTCCTCGATCAGTACGCCCGCGCCATGCGGCTGACCTGGCAGGCCGTGCGCAAGGCCGACGCCGCCGCCCGCGTCTACACCTCGCTGACGCACTTCTGGACGGGCGCGGCCAACGACGACCCGAAGTACACCTACAAGGGCCGCGACGTTGTGGACGGGCTCAACGCCCTCACCAAGCGCCAGGGCGACTTCGACTGGAACATCGCCTACCACCCCTACCCGGAGAACCTGTTCAACCCGGCGTTCTGGAACGACAAGACCGCCACGGACGGCTTCGACACCCTGCGGATCACGTTCAAGAACATCGAGCTGCTGCCGCGCTACCTCGCCCAGGACGACCTGACCTACCACGGGCAACGGCGGCGGGTGATCCTCTCCGAACAGGGCCTGAACTCCCAGGACTACTCCGCCAAGGAGCTGGAGCTGCAGGCCGCGGCCTACGCGTACGCCTACTACAAGATCGCTTTCGCCGACGGCATCGACTCCTTCATCCTGCACCGGCACGTCGACCACAAGCAGGAGGGCGGCCTGCGGCTCGGCCTGTGGACGTGGGACGAGGAGCACAGCGCGCCCTCCAACGCCGGGGAGCGCAAGCCCCTGCACGAGGTGTTCGCCGCCATCGACACCGACCGGTCGCTGGAGGTGACCGAGTTCGCCAAGAAGATCATCGGCATCTCCGACTGGAAGGACGTCATCCCCGGCTTCGACCCCGCCGAGCTGGCCGTCAGGAAGCCGCCCGCCGCGGTGGGCACGCAGCTCGACGCCAGGCCGGTGGCCGAGCGCGTGATCTCCGGCTTCGAGACCGGCGCCGACGGCTGGCGGCCCTCGGACAACGCCGCCGCCGTG
>NZ_JBSFGJ010000217.1:0-15741 GCF_053596515.1 Nonomuraea sp. NPDC001684 | reverse complement strand
CGGAGAACGTGCTGGGGCTGACGTTCACCCGCAAGGCCGCGGCCGAGCTGGCCGTCCGGGTCAGGGAGCGCCTGACCGGGCTCGCCGAGGCGGGCCTGGTCGCGCCCGGCGCGCTCGACAACGAGCCGACCGTCTCCACCTACCATGCCTACGCCGCCCGCCTGGTCACCGACCACGCCCTGCGCGAGGCGCTCGAACCCACCATGCGCCTGGTCACCCCGGCGGTGTCGTGGCAGCTCGCCTCGCGCGTGGTGGCCCTGTACGACGGGCCGATGGACAAGATCGAGCTGGGTCCGCCCTCGGTCACCGCCGCCCTGCTGGAACTCGCCGGCGAGCTGTCGGAGCACCTGCGCGGGCCCGCCGACGTGCGGCGGATGGGGGAGTGGCTGGAGGCCCGGCTGGCCGCGCTGCCCGGCCGCACGACCGTGGCGCAGCGCAAGCCGGTCGGCGTGCACGCGGCCAGGGAGCAGCTGCTGCCGCTGGTGGAGGCGTACGAACGGCTCAAGCGCCGCCGCGAGGTCATCGACTACGGCGACCAGATGTCGCTGGCCGCCCGGATCGCCGCCAACCACAAGGAAGTGGGCGAGATCGAACGGTCCCGCTACTCCGTGGTCCTGCTCGACGAATACCAGGACACCAGCCACGCCCAGCTCGTCCTGCTGCGCTCGCTCTACGGCGGCGGCCATCCGGTCACCGCCGTCGGCGACCCCTGCCAGTCCATCTACGGCTGGCGCGGCGCCTCGGCGGGCAACCTGCGCCGCTTCCCCCGCGACTTCCGCACCGGCGCCGGGGAGGAGGCGCCGGTGCGCCAGCTCAGCGTCAGCTTCCGCAACGGCGACCGGGTGCTCGACGTCGCCGCCCGCGTCCAGCTCCCGCTGCGCATGGAGGCCCGCGAGGTGCCCGTGCTGGTGCCGGGGCCCAACCGGGTCGACCGGGGCCGCGTCACCTGCGCCTTCCACGAGACCGCCGAGGACGAGGCGAAGTGGATCGCCGACGGCGTGGCCCGCATCCTCGGCCAGGAGACCGCCCCCGACGGCCTGCCCTGGGGCGAGAAGGAACGCAAGAAGACGCTCGCCCTCCAGCCCCAGGACGTCGCGATCCTGGCCCGCAAGCGCTCGCAGTTCCCCGCGCTGCGCAAGGCGCTGGAGGACCGCGACATCCCGGTCGAGGTGGTCGGGCTGGGCGGCCTGCTGACCGTGCCCGAGGTCAGCGACATCGTGGCGACCCTGCGCGTGCTCTACGACGCCACCGCCGGCGACGCGCTGGCCAGGCTGCTGGCCGGGCCGCGCTGGCGGGTCGGGCCGGCCGACCTGCGGGTGCTGGGGGAGCACGCCAGGGAGCTGGCCCGCGAGCTGAGCGAGAGCCACCGCGCCGACGACCCGCTCGACCAGGTGGTCGCCGACCTGGCCGAGGAGCGCGGCAGCCTGGTCGACGCGCTCGACGAGCTGCCCGACCGGCCCGAGTGGCTGGAGTCGTTCTCGCCGCTGGCCCGAACCCGGCTGGTCGCGCTCGCCCAGGAGCTGCGCAGCCTGCGCGGCCACACCGCCCAGCCGCTGCCCGACCTGGTCACCGAGATCGAACGCCGGCTCGGCCTGGACATCGAGGTGGCCGCCCGCAGCGGCACGGCCGGGGCGTTCGCCGCGCGGGCCGACCTCGACGCCTTCATCGACGCGGCCGCCAGGTTCGCCGGCGACGCCGAGGACCCGACGGTGGGCGCGTTCCTGGCCTACCTCCAGGCGGCCGAGAGCGAGGAGTTCGGGCTGGAGGCGGGCCGGGTCGGCGAGAGCAACAGCGTCAAGCTGATGACCGTGCACGCGTCCAAGGGGCTGGAGTGGCCGGTCGTGGTCGTGCCCGGCCTGTCGCGGCTCCTCAGCTCGAAGGGCACGATCGCGACGGGCAGCGTGTTCCCGGCCACGCCGGTGATGAACAGCCGCTGGACCGACAACCCGCGCAAGCTGCCCTACCCGCTGCGCGGCGACGCCGCCGACCTGCCCCGGCTGGGCGGGCTGAGCAAGGAGGAGCTGGCCGCGTTCGACGAGCAGTGCCGGGAGCGCGACCTGATGGAGGAGCGGCGGCTGGCCTACGTCGCCGTCACCCGGGCCCACTACCACCTCATCGCCTCCGGCTACCGCTGGGGCAGCGCCACCAAGCCGCTGGAGCCGTCGGAGTTCCTGCTGGAGATCCGCGACACGGCTGACCGGGTGTCCTACTGGGCCGGCGACCTCGCCGAGGGCGCGACGAACCCGCTGCTCGCCGAGCCGGCCGAGGCCGTCTGGCCGGTCACCCCCGAGGGCCTGCGCTACGAGTCGGTGCTCGACGGCGCCCGGCTGGTCGAGGACGCCCTGGCCGGCAACCTGGCCGACGAGGACGACGAGCCGCTGCGCCCGTTCGAGGAGGAACGCCTGCGCGCCTGGGAGCGCGACACCGACCTGCTGCTGCGCGAGCGCGAGCTCAACCGGCGCAGGCCGGCGACCGTCGTCGAGCTGCCGGCCAAGCTGACCGTGTCGTCGCTGGTCACGCTGGCCACCGACCCGGCCGAGCTGGCCCGCAGGATCCGCCGTCCGGTGCCGCGCAAGCCCGCGCCGCTGGCCCGCCGGGGCACGTCGTTCCACAAGTGGCTGGAGAGCCGGTGGGACCAGCAGCGGCTGATCGACGACTTCGACCTCGACCCGCTGGAGGAGCTGGAGGAGGCCGACGTGCGGCTGGCCGAGCTGCAGGAGCGGTTCGAGGAGAGCGAGTGGGCCGACCGGCGGCCGGTCGACCTGGAGGTGCCGTTCGAGACCATGATCGCCGACCGGCTCGTGCGCGGGCGGATGGACGCCGTCTTCGAGCTGCCCGACGGCGGCTACGAGGTGGTCGACTGGAAGACCGGCGTCCCGCCCAGGGGGAAGGCGGCCCGCACGGCCTCGGTGCAGCTGGCCGCGTACCGGCTGGCGTGGTCGCACCTGGCCGGGGTGCCGCTGGAGAAGGTGAGCGCGGCCTTCCACTACGTCCGGGCCAACAGAACCGTGCGGCCGGTCGACCTGCTCGACGCCGACGGGCTGGTCGCGCTCGTCGAGGCGGTCCCGGCGTCAGAGTCCTAGGTAATGGAAGGCGGGGCGGGGGTGCATGAGGAAGTCGTGGTGTGAGATGTTCCAGGCGTAGGCCCCGGCCATGCCGAACACCACCCGGTCGCCTGCCCGCACCGAGGTCACCACGTTCCGGGCGAGGACGTCCTTGGGGGTGCACAGCTGGCCCGTGAACGTCACGGGCTCCCCGGCGACCCCGGGCCCGCCGCCTGTGGGCAGGACCGTGAACGGCTGGTCGTGGCCCTTGGTCACCGGCGTGCGCAGGTGGTGCGTCCCGCCCAGGACGATCGCGTACGCCTGGCCGCGCACCCGCTTCACCTCCACGACCTCGGTGACGTAGTGGCCGCAGTAGGCGGTGAGCGACCTGCCCGGCTCGACCCGCAGCCGCCGCCCGGCCCGCAGCGCGGCCAGGCCCTCGCCGTAGGCCGCCCAGTCGAAGCGTTCGCCCGACGTGTACGACACCGCCATGCCCCCGCCCAGGTTGACCTCCCGATGCCCGGTCTCCAGCAGGGCCCCGGCCAGGCGGAGGAGCTGGGCGGCGGTCAGGCCGCTGGCCAGGTGGGCATGCAGGCCGCGCAGCCGTACGCGGCCGGTGAACAGCGGCAGGCACTCGGCCAGCCCGGCCTCGTCCATGCCGAAGGGGCCGTCCATCGTGAGCGCGGCCCCCTCGACCGGCAGGTCCGGGTTGACCCGCAGCAGCACGTCGGCCTCCAGCCCGGTCGCGAGCAGGCGGCGCAGCTCGTACGGCGACTCGACGTGCAGGCGGTGGTGCGGCAGCCGCAGCTCGGCGTCGGTCTTGCCGGGCCCGCCGAGCGCCAGCCGCGCGCCCGGGAGCAGCGCGGAGACGTGCGCGTGCTCGCCCGCCGACGACACCTCGAACCCGTCCACGTGCCGGGCCAGCACCCGCAGCAGCTCGGCGTCGGGGTTGGCCTTGACCGCGTAGTACAGCTCGACCTCGCCCAGCGCCGCGCGCACCGACGCCGCGTGCTCGTCGAGCGCGGGCAGGTCGTAGAGGTAGGCGGGCAACGCGGGCAGCCGGGCGGCGGCCTCCAGCACGCCGCTCACGCGAGCGGGCTCGCGCTCCGGCACGCGCTTCGGGCGAGCGGGTTCGCGCTCCGGCGCGCGGTTCACGCCAGCGGGTTCCCGCTTCTGGACGCCGCTCACGCGAGTGGTCCCCCGTTTCTGGACGGCGCTCATGCGAGCGGGTTAGCGATCGGGACGTAACCGGCGCTGCGGTCGGCCGCTCTGGCCCACCGCACGCGCAGGTTCGCCTTGGCGGGCAGCGGCGCCCCGGCCAGCAGGTCACGCAGCGGGAGCGGCTGCCCGAGCTCGGCGGCCTGGCGGGCGAGCAGGTCGCGGGCGGCCCGCCACAACGCGCGCAGCAGCTCGTCGTCGGGGCCCGCCAGGGTGGCGGCGATCTCGGTGAGGTGGTTGACGAACAGGCAGTAGACGACGCGGGCCCAGCCCCGCGCCGGGTCGTGGGTGAGCGCGGCGGCCACGGCCGGATGCAGCCCGTCCAGGTCGTGGCGGCCCGCGACGAGCTTGACGCCCTCCAGGTCGCGGAAGATCGCCTGGACGGGCCGGCCGGCGGCGTCCAGGCCGACGAGCACGTTCTGCAGGTGGGCCTCCAGGACGACGCCGTGGCTGACGTACAGGTCCACGACCGGCAGCGCGACCGCCGACACGTACGCCGTCCACCAGGCCAGGGGGTCGGCCGGGGCGGCGTCCAGGGCGAGGGCGGCGGCGAGGACCGGGGTGACGCCGGGGTCGCAGGCCGTCCACGGGCTCGCCCGGACGATCACGCCCAGGCCCTCGCGCTGCCCGAGTGCCGTGCGGTAGCCGGGCTCGGGAAGCCAGCGGACGGCCGGGTGCCGCGCCGCGACCTCGGCGATCAGCGGGGCCAGCCGGGAGGTGAGCTCGACGGCCCCGGCCAGCTCGTACCAGGCGTTCTTGCGCACGCAGTTCGTGATCCGCACGTCCAGGGAGAACTTCAGGCACACCTCGGCGTCCGGCACGTACACGGTCCGCACCGACGAGGTCGGCACCGCGAGCGGCCCCGGCCCGAGATCGACCAGCTCGGAGCCGAGAGCGGGACGCAGCAGGGCGAGCTGCCACGGATGGGCGGGCAGCAGCCGGTGTCCGGCGGGCGCCGGGCCGAGCGCGTCCAGGGCCGTCAGGTCGCCCTCCTCGGCCAGCGCGTCGTCGCGTACCGCGAGCAGCCGCAGCAGGAAGGCGGCGTGCGCCTCGGGGGCGTAGCGCAGCCAGTCCGCGCCGTCGCGGGCCTTGGGGGTGGGGTGGAACGGGTGCCCGTACACGAGCGCCTGCTCCGAGGCCAGCCAGGGATCGGCGGGCGGCTCGGCCTGCGCCCTGGCCGCCAGGATCGCCGCGATGGCGTCCCTGCTGGCGGCCACCTGACCGGCGAACTCGCCGTTGGGCTCGACGTCGAGGTGCGCCGCTCTCCTGCCTGGGCGCGCATGCTCGTCCTGCCGGTCGGACAGGCCGGCCAGGTCGGCCAGGTCGGGCAGGTCGGCCAGGTCGGTCTCGGTCAGCCGGACCAGCTCGGCGACCGTCAGCGGCTGCCAGGAGCCGCCCTCCAGGCGTTCCGGTGGCCCGTCGAGGCGCAGCGCGGCGCCGCCGTGCGTACGGGCCCGCAGCAGCGTTCCCGCCACCCGCATCAGCACGTACGGCGGCGCCGGCCAGACCAGCCCTCTGGGCCCGGCCACCTCGCGCACGCAGCACCGCAGCAGGGCCGCCAGCGTCGCCTCCTCGGCCGGCGCCCCGATGGCCAGGACGTCCATTCACGCTCTCCTCAGGTAGTTGGGCCCGCTGATGCCGTAGAACTTGTTCACGTCCCGCGCCCCGGACCGTTCCTTGGCCACGAGCGTCCCGGC
This sequence comes from Nonomuraea sp. NPDC001684, assembly GCF_053596515.1. Taxonomy (NCBI): domain Bacteria; kingdom Bacillati; phylum Actinomycetota; class Actinomycetes; order Streptosporangiales; family Streptosporangiaceae; genus Nonomuraea; species Nonomuraea sp. NPDC001684. The sequence continues at coordinate 9,782 of NZ_JBSFGJ010000217.1, read as the reverse complement.
GGTGACCATCGACTTGCCGGTGAGCCTGGCCGCGTCGAGCGTCCTGGCGCGCAGCAGCCGGGCCATGGGGTGGTCGCCGTGCTCGTCGAGCGCCTCGGCGAGCGTGCCGCGCACCAGGGCCGCCGCCCGCGCCGGCGGCAGCACCGCGAACGCCACCGCCGCGGCGGCCAGGTGCAGCGTGATCGTGACGAACACGTCGGCCAGCGCGTGCGGGTCGTCGGTGAGCATGCGCCCGTCGGAGAAGGCCGGCACGTCGATCCCGGCCGCCGCCAGCCTCGACGGCGAGGCCAGCAGGCCGTCGTTGTCCTTGACCAGCAGCCGCAGGTCGCCGTCCCGCAGGACGAGGGCCAGGTTCTGCTGGTGGGCCTCCAGGGCGACGCCGTACCGGACGAACAGCCGCACGTTCCAGCGCAGCAGCAGGCGCAGGTAGCGAGGCAGGACCTCCGGGCCGAGTTCGTCCAGCACGCCGGGCACCGCCAGCGCCGCGACCGGGACGATCCGCCCCTCCGGCAGCCGCCGGACCATCCACGCCAGGTACTCGTGGCCCGCGTGCGCGTAGGTCTGCTCGTCGGCCAGCAGCACGCCGGGATCGGCGAGCCGGCGCAGCAGCAGCTCGGCCCGCGCGCCGTCGTCCAGGGTGCCCGCCCTGATCGAGCGCCGGTTGCGCACGCCGAGCGTGCTCACCGGCAGCGGCAGCTTGAGGTGGGTGCGCGGCCCCACCTCGACGGTCCGCATGGACAGGGTGGGCCGTACGGTGACCGCCTCCTCGTCCAGCACCCGGACCCCGTCGATCTTCCGCACCTCGCCGACGGCCATCGGGTGCACCGGGAACAGCACACCGCGGCCCGCCGGCCGCGGCACGTCCGCGGGAAGCTCCGTCGCCCTGTGGGGGACGATCGCCGCGTGGGGGACGACCGCCCACCGCAGCGCGAACGAGGGGGCGAACTCCGGCGCGTACGCCAGCAGGTCGCGGTCCGAGGCGCCGATCCTGGCCCGCGAGGTCGGGTAGACGGGATGGTCGGCGAAGGCCGCCAGCGACTCGTACGACGGCCCGCGCCGCAGCACCTCCTCGGCGTGCGCGTCGTGCAGCTCCAGCGCGGACAGGGCGGTCAGGCACTCGTCGAAGAAGGCCGCCACCCCTTCGGCGTCGGCCGCGTCGGACACCTCCACGAGCGTCTCCAGCACCTGCTCCAGCCCCAGCCGCTCGTCCGGCGCCACCACGAAGTCCTGGAACGGCGACCCGGGGACCATCCGGACCCACCGCCCGTCGGCCAGCAGCAGCCCGGCCCCGGACCTGGTCCGGTCGAGCCGGGCGGCCAGCCCGCCGTAGTCCTCGCGGACCAGCGCGTCCAGCACCCGGGCGGCCAGGTACGCCTCCCGCGACCTCACCCGACCACCCACGGCCGGGCCGCCCGGTACCGCTCGACGGCGGCGTCCACGCGGGCCCGGTCCGGTCCCACGGCCCGGATGACGCCCAGGTAATCCCGGTTCGTGTGGGTCAGCTCTACGACGTCCCCGACGGCCCGCAGCGGCCGGTGCCACAGCCGTACGCCGCCGTCCTCGACGTCCTCCTCCGGCGGCCCCTCCTTGACGACGCCCGGCCGGTCGGCGACCACGCTGACCGCGCAGCCGTGCCGGGACGCGGGCGGCGGCTCGGGCGCCGGCTCCCCGAGGTGGGTGCGCAGGATCCACTCGAACAGCGGCACGCCCAGCACGTCGGCCAGCAGGAAGTCGCAGTGGTCGCCGATCGCCCGGTAGTTCACCTCGACGATCCGCGGCCCGGCGGGCGTCAGGACGTACTCGGTGTGGCAGGCGCCGAAGCCCACCCCGAGGGCCCGCAGCGCGGCCAGCACGTGGGCGTCGGCGGCGGGCGCCCAGTCGAGCCGCTCCTCCACGAAGTGCGGCAGCGGGCGCAGCGTGGTCGCGAAGCCGCCCAGCACGCGCGTCGCGGAGCCGTCCCCGAGGGTCTCCAGGGTCCGCAGCGGTCCTTCGAGGTACTCCTCCACGACCAGCGTCTCGCCCGGACGCCGCCGCCTGGCCGCGGCCACGGCGCGCGGGAGGTCGTCCTCGACCAGCACGACGTCCTCGCTGGCCACCCCCTCGCGGGGTTTCAGCACCACGGGCCGGGGCAGGCGCTCGGGCACCGGATCGGCGGGCGCGAGCCGCAGCGAACGCACCGTCTCGATGCCGGCCGCCGCGAGCCCGCGTCGCATCAGGAGCTTGTTCTTGGCGGCCAGACAGGCCCGCCAGTCCTTGCCCGGAAGTCCGAAGTACGACGCCGCGAGGGCGGTCTCCGCCTGAAGGTGGTCGGAGTTGGAGAAGATCGCGTCGGGCCTGCCCAGGTGCTCGACCGCGTCGATCAGGGCGCGCGGGTCGCGTACGTCGCACCGCACCGAGCCGGGGTGCCGCTCCGGCCGGTCGGTCAGGACGGTCACCTCGCACCCGAGGGCCCGCGCCGCGGGCAGGAAGCCGTACGTCACCGAGTCCGTCGGCTTGAGCGCGGTCAGGTAGAGCCGCAACGCGAAGGCACCCCCGCAGGAATCAGGTAAGGCTAACCTAACTCGATGATCTTAGCCTGAGACTGATCGCTCCGGGGCCCGCACACCCTAATCGGCGGCTAACTGCGAGGTCATAGGATGACAAGCGACTTGGGGAGGGGCGGCCAGTGGAAAAGACCGCGGAAGAACAACTCATCGGCCCACTGCTCCTGGCACGGGGGACCATCGACAGATCGTCGGCGCTGCGTGCCGACGACAGATGGCTGGAGAAGGCGTGGGCCGACCCCGAGACCAGGGTGCTGGTGATCGACAACGGCCACACTCTCGTGCGGCGGGCCGGCGACGAGGTGCACGCGGTGCTCTACACCTCCGCGCAGGCGCCGCAGGGCGAGCGTTACCTGCTCGGCGTCGAGGGCGGCACCGCCTACTTCGCGGTGGCCGCGCCGCTGCCCGGCAAACCGGCCGGCGACCTCAACGGCCGGGTGACGATGCCAATGAGCCTGAACGACACGCCTGAAGGCCATCCGGTTCCGGCGGGTCTGCGCCAGGTCGGCGGGCTGCTCGGCGACCGCGACGCGGGCCTGCTGGTCCACGCGGTGGCGCTGGAGGCCTGGCACGCCACCCACCAGTTCTGCCCGCGCTGCGGCGCCCGTACGACGGTGCAGGCCGGCGGCCACGTCCGGGTGTGCCCGAAGGACGCCAGCCAGCACTTCCCGCGCGTCGACCCGGCGGTCATCATGCTGATCAGGGACGAGGACGACCGCTGCCTGCTGGCCCGCGGCCCCCAGTGGCCCGAGGGGCGCCTGTCGATCCTGGCGGGCTTCGTGGAACCGGGCGAGTCCCTGGAGTACGCGGTGGTCCGCGAGGTCGCAGAAGAGGTCGGCGTCCACGTCGTCAACCCGCGCTACCTGGGCAGCCAGCCCTGGCCGTTCCCGCGCAGCCTCATGCTCGGCTTCTTCGCCGACGCCACCACGACCGCGCTGACCCCCGACGCCGACGAGATCGCCGAGGCGCGCTGGTTCACCCGCGACGAGCTGGTGGCCTCGCTCCGGTCGGGCGAGGTGCGCCTGCCGCCCCCGGTGTCGATAGCCCGCCGCCTGATCGAGACGTGGTACGGCGGCGAGCTCGTCGGCGACTGGTGACCTGCCGAGCGGAGCCGGGGAGTCCGAAGCAGGGCTCCCCCTTCCGCGTCCTGGCCTAGGAGTCGAGCAGGCGCTTGACCTCGATGACGCTGGGGTTGGTCCTGACGTGCTCCACCCCTGAACGGGAAACCGCCACGACCGTCGGAACGGTCTGGTTGCCGTTGTTGACGCTCATGACGAATTCGGCGGCGGCCGGGTCGCGCTCGATGTCGACCTCCTTGAACGCGATGCCTTCGCGGGCGAGCTGAGACTTCAGCCGCTTGCAGGGGCCGCACCAGGTAGTGCTGTAGACCGTGAGCGCCATGTCGGGTTGTCCCTCCAAGGTCAGGAAAATCAGGCGCTCGGTGCAACAACGCGGAGGCGCCCGCTTAATCCCTACCCGGGGCCCTCTAGCCGATGCGCTCGGCGATCCAGGCCTGCACCCGCTCGGCCACGCCCGGCTCCCGGTACAGGGGAGCGCTGTGGTTGGTGCCCGGCGCCGTCATGATCGTCATCGGCACGCCCACCTGGCCGAGCATCTGCTTGAGCAGCTGGCTCTGCGTCGGCGGCACGAACTCGTCCTCGGAGTGCACCGTGAGCACCGGGGCGTCCTTGGCGCTGGCGTGCCAGGCCACCTCCATGCTCGCCCAGACGCGCGAGCACTTGCCCTTGGGCTCGCAGCCGCCGGCCAGCCGGATCGCGGCCTCGCGCAGCTTGCGCTTGTCGTGGTCGGCGGTCTTCTCGCCGTCGGCGTACGCGCGCAGCGGCGAGATGATCGGCGACAGCCCGACCACGCCCTTCAGCCCCGCGATGCCGTTGCCGTACGTGCCGACCGAGGCGGCGATGTGCCCGCCCGCCGAGAAGCCGACGACGACGTACTTGCTGGCGTCGAAGGCCCAGCGGTCGGCGTGCTTGCGCGCCAGGGCGATGGCGGCCAGCGCGTCGGTGCGCTGCGCCGGCCAGGCGGCCTCGCCGGAGAGGCGGTAGTTCAGGTTGAAGACCGTGTACCCGAGGTCGGCGTAGCTACGGGTGATCTCCTTCATGTACTTCTTGTCGCCGCCGGACCACCAGCCGCCGTGGATCAGGAAGACGCCGGGACGCTTCTGGCCGTCGGGCGTCCACCACACGTCCATGTCCTGGTTGCGCTGGCGGCCGTAGGAAAGGGTCTCCGTGGCCAGCCCGCCGAGGCCGTCGGGGTCTGTGGGATTGGTCACCACGGGGACCGGCGGCTCGGCCGCGAACGCGACGGCAGGTGTGAGCGCCACGGCAGCGAGCACCAGCGCGCCCGCGAAAACCGCTGTTCGCACGGCCTTCCTTTCCCCCATGCGGCATGGTCGGCCCCATTGTGGGGGAAGCAACCATTCCTTTGCATCTCGGTGACTATGAACATACGTCGGGCCGCATGTTGCCAGAATAAAGTGCTTCGGCGCCACTTGCGGGGAGGAAGATCGGGTGAACAGCGTGGATGACGTCCTCAGCGGCCTCGACCCGGAACAGCGGGAGGTCGCCGAGGCGGTGCGCGGCCCGGTGTGCGTGCTCGCCGGCGCCGGCACCGGCAAGACCAGGGCGATCACCCATCGCATCGCCCACGCCGTGCGCAGCGGGGTGGTCGACGCGCCCAGCGTGCTCGCGGTGACGTTCACCACCCGGGCGGCGGGGGAGTTGCGGCAGCGGCTGCGGGCGCTGGGGGCGCCGGGCGTCCAGGCCCGTACGTTCCACGCGGCCGCCCTGCGCCAGCTCACCTACTTCTGGCCGCGGGTGATCGGCGGCGAGGCCCCTTCGGTCATCGAGTCGAAGTTGCCGGTGCTGGTCGAAGCCTGCCGCCAGATCCGGAAAAATCCCGACCGGTCCGAGTTGCGGGACATCGCGGCCGAGGTCGAATGGGCCAAGGTCTCCCAGATCGGCCCCGAAGACTACGTGGCCGCCGCCGCCAAGCACCACCGCACGCCGCCCGGCTCGCCGGAGGAGGTGGCCCGGCTCTACGAGTCGTACGAGCGCATCCGCCGCGAACGCCACCTGGTCGACTTCGAGACCATCCTCGAACTGACCGCGGCCGTGATGACCGAGCACCAGGAGGTCGCGGCCCAGATCCGCCAGCAGTACCGCTACTTCGTCGTGGACGAGTTCCAGGACGTCAACCCGCTCCAGAAACTCCTGCTCGACACCTGGCTCGGCGGCCGGGACGACATCTGCGTGGTCGGCGACCCCAACCAGACCATCTATTCGTTCACCGGCGCCAGCCCCCGCTACCTCACCAACTTCGCCGTCGAGCACCCGAAGGCCGCCGTCATCAGGCTGGTCCGGGACTACCGTTCCACCCCGCAGGTCGTGAACCTGGCCAACCTGGTCATCGCCAAGTCCAAGACCCCCAACCGCCTCGAACTCATCGCCCAGCGCCCCGACGGCCCCAAACCGGTCTTCTCCGACTACGACGACGAGCCCGCCGAGGCCGCCGGCGTCGCGCGGGCCATCAGGAAGCTGCTGGACAAGGGGGTGCCCTCGCGCGAGATCGCCGTGCTGTTCCGGGTCAACTCCCAGTCGGAGTCCTACGAGGAGGCCCTGTCCAAGGCCGAGATCCCGTACGTGCTGCGCGGCGCCGAGCGCTTCTTCGAGCGTCCCGAGGTGCGGCAGGCGGTCGTGCTGCTGCGCGGCGCCGCGCGGTCGGCCGCGGGCGAGCCGCTGGCCTCGGAGGTGCACCACATCCTGACCGGGGTCGGCCTGACCCCCTCACCGCCCGGCGGCGGCAAGGCCAGGGAGAAGTGGGAGTCGCTGAAGGCGCTGGCCGACCTGGCCGAGGACATGGCCGCCGAGGGCGCCGACCTGCCCGCGTACGTCGCCGAGCTGGAACGCCGCGCCTCCGAGCAGCACGCGCCGCCGGTGGAGGGCGTCACGCTCGCCTCGCTGCACGCCGCCAAGGGCCTGGAGTGGGACGCGGTCTTCCTGGTCGGCGTCACCGACGGCATGCTGCCGATCATCTACGCCGAGACCCCCGAGCAGATCGAGGAGGAGCGGCGGCTGCTCTACGTCGGCGTCACCCGCGCCCGCGAGCACCTGTCGCTCTCCTGGGCGCTGGCCCGCGCGCCCGGCGGGCGCAAGAGCCGCCGTCCCTCGCGCTTCCTCGACGGGCTCACCGGCCGCGCCTCCACACCGCCCCGCATGACCACCCCGGCGAGCGAACGTCGCACGGTCGCCGCGCCGGTGAGCTGCCGGGTGTGCGCCAAGACGCTGGTGGCCGCGGCCGAGCAGAAGCTCGGCCGCTGCGCGACCTGTCCCGCCGACTACGACGAGGCCCTGCTCGAACGCCTCAAGGTCTGGCGCACGGCCACCGCCAAGGAGGCCAAGATCCCGCCGTACGTCGTCTTCACCGACGTCACCCTCCAGGCCATCGCCGAACGCGCGCCGGCCACCGAGCAGGAGCTGCTGTCGATCGCCGGCATCGGCCGGGTCAAGGTCGACCGCTACGGCGAGGCCGTCCTTGCCCTGTGCCGCGGGTGACATCCCTCACGTACGGCCGGCCCCCTCGCGCGTGAGTCCCTTCCCCACCGGGCGAAACGGCGGGACGGGAGCATTCCGGCAAGGCAGGGCGGGTTTGGGGGAACAGGCGTGGCACGTCAGACTTGTCCATGGAAGGTTCGTCTGTGAGGGGGCCCTGTGAACGAGGCGCTGAAGGAGCTGCTCGACCTGCTCGACCTTGAGCAGATCGAGCTTGACATCTTCCGGGGCAGAAGCCCGGAGGAGCGCATCCAGCGCGTCTTCGGCGGCCAGGTGGCCGCGCAGGCCCTCGTGGCGGCCGGCCGCACCGTCCCCAAGGACCGGCACGTCCACTCGCTGCACGCCTACTTCATCAGGCCGGGCGACCCGTCCATCCCCATCGTCTACAACGTCGAGCGCCTGCGCGACGGCCGGTCGTTCACCACCCGCCGGATCGTCGCCGTCCAGCACGGCAAGGCGATCTTCACGATGTCGGCCTCGTTCCACATCTTCGAGGAGGGCGTGGAGCACCAGGCGTCGGTGGCGCCCGTCGTGCCCGCCCCCGAGACGCTGCCGACGTTCCAGGACAGGATGTCGGAGGTGCTGGGCGACCACCCCGAGCTGCGGGAATGGCTCTCGCGCCCGCGCCCCGTGGACGCCCGCTACGTCTCGCCCCTGACGTGGGAGGCGCACCTCAACCCCGAGCTGCGCAGCGCCCAGACCAACGTGTGGTTCCGCTACGACGCCGACCTGCCCGACGACCCGCTGCTGCACGTCGTGCTGGCCGCGTACGCCTCGGACTTCACGCTCGTGGACACGATCCTGCTGGCCCACGGCATGGCCTGGGGAGCCTCGAACGTGATCGGCGCGTCCCTGGACCACGCGATGTGGTTCCACCGCCCGTTCCGCGCCGACGACTGGCTCCTGTACGCCCAGGAGGCCCCCTGGTCGGCGGGGGCCCGTGGGCTCGCGCGCGGCGAGATGTTCACCGCGTCCGGCGGGCTCGTGGTCTCCGTCGTCCAGGAGGCCATGATCCGCGTGGCGAAGTAGTCGGTTCGCAGCACGTTGTGACACCGTGGTTGTGTCACAAAATCGCAGGTAGAAAATATGTTGCCCCTTCCCGGCTTCCCGGTTTAGGGTCATGGACAAGCGAGTCGGACACCCCTGTTTCCGACGATCTGATGAGTGGAGGTGAGCCCCGGTGATGAGCATCCAGATGTCGGCCACGCAGTGGCTCGCTTCCGCGTGCCGTGACTCGGTGAGGCTCGCCGATGGGCCGGCCAAGCTGCGGCAGGAGAAGTCTGCCCGTAGCCAGGCCCCCGCCGTTCGTGCGAGGGCTCACGCGGGTGTCGCCGCTCCGCAAGGCGTTCCTGTCTATGGCGCAGGTATCGCTGCCCCGACCAACCAGCTCACCAAGGGTGGACTGTGCGGTCCGCAACCCTGGAGGGATGCTCCGGTCATAACCTGACCGGCACATAGCAGCCCCCAGGCCGCGGATCCGCACACAGGATCCGCGGCCTTCTTGTTTTTCCGCGATCCCCGACCACCTCCGAGGTGCCCGACCAAGATCAAAAAGCTCGATCAAAAGGAGAAGCAGATGGGGGCCAAGACGATCATGGACCTGATCGACGAAGCCAAGATCCCCTGTCGTACCGACCCTGACCTGTGGTTCGCAGAGTCACCCGAGGACGTCGAGTTCGCCAAGGCTCTCTGCGGCGGCTGCCCGATCCAGCAGGCCTGCCTGGCCCGCGCGCTGGAGCGCGAGGAGCCCTGGGGCGTCTGGGGCGGCGAACTGATCCTCAGGGGAACAGTCGTTCCCCGCAAGCGTCCGCGCGGGCGTCCCCGCAAGCACCCGGTCGCTGCCTGACCACCCACCAGCCCAACGAGCGAGAGAGAACAAGAACACCGATGAGCACTTCTTCCACCAGGAGCCTGGCCGTGCCGTATCTGTTTCATGACTTGGTCAACGACCGAATACAAACTCTCCACCGCGAAGCGGAGGAGCAGCGTCTCATCCTGCGCGTAAGCCGCGTACAGCGGGCGCGACGCGAGGTCAAGCGGGCCAACGACCGCTTGCGGAAGGCGCTGAGCCGGCAGGTGTGATCAAGGAGGTCCTGCCGCCGGCGCAGGATCTCCTGATCCCCACCTGCCTCTGAAGAGCCGGGCGCACCCAGCGCCCGGCTCTTTCCATGCCCAGACGCCTGCGTTCTGCCGAGTGAGCTGCGGAGTGTCTGCGTTTCGTGAGGTGTCGCGGGACGTCTTCGCCCAGGTGAGCTGTGGGACGCCTGCGCTCTGTCGGATGTGTCGCGGGATCTCTGCGCTGTGCGCGGCGAGCTGCGGGTCGTCTGCGTTCTGCGAGGTGTTTCGCGGGACCTCTGCGCTCGACCAGGTGAGCTGCGGGCCTCTGTGCTCCGCCGGTTGAGCTGCGGGACGTCTGCGCTCGGTCGGGAGTGCTGGGAACCGGGACGTCTGCGTTCGGTCGGGAGTGCTGGGAACCGGGACCTCTGCGCTCTGTTGGATGAGCTGTGGTCCGGTCGCCGGGGGAGCGCGGCGCAGCCTGCGGTCGAGGGCCTTGGCCCGTCTGTCTCCTTCTATGATTCGCGATCCGGCCCTCGGCTGGCCCTCTTGCGCGGCCGGGAGCCTGGCCTTCCAGCTGTTTGTCTTCGATGCCTTGTTCTTTCCGGCATGTCGG
>NZ_JBSFGJ010000216.1:0-15813 GCF_053596515.1 Nonomuraea sp. NPDC001684 | reverse complement strand
GGGTTCGGGGTGCGGGCGGGCCATCCGATGCCGTTCGGCGCCACGCTGGTGCCCGGCGGGGTGAACTTCTCGGTCTACTCCAGCGGCGCGAGCGCCGTGTCGCTGGTGCTGTTCCGGCGCGGCGAGCGGGAGCCGTTCGCCGAGCTGCCCTTCCCCGGCGAGTACCGGATCGGCGGTGTGTGGGCCATGACCGTGTTCGGCCTGGACCACGAGGGCGTCGAGTACGGCTACCGCGTCACCGGCCCGCAGACGCCGGCCCCCGGCGACCGGTTCGACCCGGCCAGGATCCTGGCCGACCCGTACGCCAGGGTCATGTCGGGCCGGGACGTGTGGGGCGCCGAGGTGGACTGGGACGATCCCTACCCCTACCGGTCGGTGCTGGTCTCCGACGACTTCGACTGGGAGGAGGACCGGCCGCTGCGCGTCGCGCCGGAGGACCTGGTCGTCTACGAGCTGCACGTGCGCGGCTTCACGGCGGACCCGTCCTCGGGGGTGTCGGCGCCGGGCACGTACGCGGGGCTGATCGAGAAGATCCCCTACCTGAAGGCGCTCGGCGTCAACTGCGTGGAGCTGATGCCGGTCTTCGAGTTCGACGAGTTCGACATGAGCCGGGTCAACCCGGTCACCGGCGAGCGCCTGTACAACTACTGGGGCTACTCGACGCTGGGCTTCTTCGCGCCCAAGGCCGGCTACGCGGCCACCGGCCGGTACGGCATGCAGTCCGACGAGTTCAAGAACCTGGTCAAGGAGCTGCACCGGGCCGGGATCGCGGTGGTGCTGGACGTGGTCTTCAACCACACGGCCGAGGGCAACGAGAACGGCCCGACCATCCACTTCCGCGGCCTGGACAACGCCACCTACTACATGCTCACGCCGGAGGGTTACTACTACAACTTCAGCGGCACCGGGAACACCTTCAACTGCAACCACCCGGTGGTGCGCGACTACGTGCTCGACTGCCTGCGCTACTGGGCCGGCGAGTACCACATCGACGGCTTCCGCTTCGACCTGGCCGCGATCCTGGACCGCGGCCAGGACGGCGCGCCGCTGGCCAACCCGCCGCTGATCGAGACGCTGGCCCACGACCCGCTGCTGCGCGACTGCCTGCTGATCGCCGAGGCGTGGGACGCGGGCGGCCTGTACCAGGTGGGCTCCTTCCCCGGCTACCAGCGCTGGTCGGAGTGGAACGGCCGCTACCGCGACGCGCTGCGCCGCTTCCTGAAGGCCGCCCCCGGCTCGGCCGGCGAGCTGGCCACCCGGCTGGTCGGCTCGCCCGACCTGTACGCCTCCCGCGGCACGCTGGCCTCGGTCAACTTCGTCACCTGCCACGACGGGTTCACGCTGGCCGACCTGTTCGCCTACGACGGCAAGCACAACGAGGCCAACGCCGAGGACAACCGCGACGGCAACGACGACAACCAGAGCTGGAACTGCGGCGCCGAGGGCCCGACCCAGGACGCCGAGGTGCTGGCGCTGCGCGGGCGGCAGGCCAGGAACGCGATGCTGCTGCTCCTGCTCAGCCAGGGCATCCCGATGATCCTGGCGGGCGACGAGGTCGGCCGCACCCAGCAGGGCAACAACAACGCCTACTGCCACGACGGCCCGCTGTCGTGGTTCGACTGGGGCCTGACCGAGCGCAACGGCGAGCTGCTGCGGTTCGTGCGCGAGTGCGTCGCCTTCCGCGCCGCGCACCCGATGGTGCGCGACCGCCGCCACCCGTGCGGCGACGAGGGCGCCGGCGGGCTGCCGCAGGTGTCCTGGCACGGCGAGCGGGCCGGCGAGCCCGACTGGTCGCCGGACAGCACGCTGGTGGCGATGCTGCGCAGCGGCCCGGCGGCCGGCGGCGGCGCGGAGCACCTGTACCTGGCCGCCAACACCCACTGGCAGGCGCGGGAGCTGGAGCTGCCCACCCTGCCGGACGGCGCGGTGTGGCACCTGTTCGCCGACACCGCGGCCGCCGCCCCCGGCGACGTGCACTCACCGGGCCAGGAGCCGCCGCTGGCCGACCAGCGGCGGATCGTCGTCGGCCCGCGGGCCGCGGTCGCGCTGGTCGGCCGCGCCCCTCACTGAAATCCCCGAAGGAGATCCCATGTCGTTCAACGCGATCCTGACCCACGACGGCAGCACCGCACTGATCACACTGGAGGGCGAGCTGGACGCCCTGACCGCCGAGACCTTCAGGAGGGAGGTGGAGCGCGCGGCCGAGGCCGCGGCCGAGCTGCTGGTGCTGGAGATGTCGCAGCTCAGCTACATGTCCTCGGCGGGGCTGCGCGGGCTGGTGTTCGCCCGGCAGAAGCTGGCCGACGACGTGCGCATCGTGCTGGTCGGCGCCAACGACGCCATCGAGCAGACCATCCGGCTGGTCGGCTTCCACCACAGCGTGGACTTCAGCGATGCGATCCCCGAGTAGGCAGGCGATGGAGCGGCTCAGGCTTCCCGCCGAGCCCGAGTCGCTGGACGAGCTGATGGCCTACGTGCAGACGCTGAGCGCGCTCGGCGGGCTGACCCGCACGCGCGCCCACTGGCTGCGGCTGGCCGCCGAGGAGCTGATCGTCAACATCATCACCCACGGCCACCGGGACCGGCCGGGCGAGCTGGAGCTGACCGGCGGGGTGGAGCCGGGCCGGGTGTGGCTGCGCCTGACCGACTCGGCGCCTCCGTTCGACCCGACCGCCTACGAGGCCGTTCCCGACCTGGACCGGCCGCTGGGCGAGCGCCGGCCGGGCGGGCTGGGCGTCTACCTGGCCCGTACGGTCGCCGACCAGGTCCGCTACGAGTACAGCTCGGGTCGTAACCAGACGACCATCATCATGAACCGCGTCTAGGAGGTACCGATGGATGCGGAGGTGACCCTCGTCGTCAGTGGCCCATCACCAGCAGCGGAAGAGCTGTGCCTGCTGCTGGCCGCCGACGGCGCTCCCGTGGCCAGGCGCACCCCCGAGCAGCTGCTGGCCGAGGCGCCTCCGCCCACCGGTCTGCTGCTGGTGAACGCGAGCCTCGACGTGGAGGTCGTGCGCGAGGTGACGCGGGTCGTCCAGGCCGGCGCGCGGCCGCCCGTCGTGGTCGCGTTCACCGACGGCGACCTGCGTCAGCTCGAACCGCACGTGCTGGCCGGGCTGGACTACGTCGTCCCGCCCTTCGTGCCGGAGCTGCTGCACCGCAGGCTGCGGGCGGGCCAGGTGTTCGGCCGCTATCCGGGCGCCGAGGGGGAGGCGCTGCTGAAGTACGAGCGCGAGCTGCAGATCGGGCGGGAGATCCAGGCGGGCTTCCTGCCCGACGCGCTGCCGGCCCGCGCCGGCTGGCAGCTCACCGTCCGCTTCCAGCCGGCCAGGGAGGTCGCGGGGGACTTCTACGACGCCCTGGAGCTGCTGGGCGGGTCGCGGATCGGGCTGGTGGTGGCCGACGTGTGCGACAAGGGCGTCGGCGCCGCCCTGTTCATGGCCCTGATCAGGACCCTGCTGCGGCACACCGCCGCGCACGTGGGGACCGGCGAGGCCGACACCGTCCAGGACGACGCCACGCCGCTGCTGCGCGCGGTGATCGCGACCAACGACTACCTGACCGCCAACCACCTGCGCCAGGGCTACTTCGCCACGCTGTTCTTCGGCGTGCTCGACCCGGTCACCGGCGCGCTGGTCTACATCAACTGCGGGCACAACCCGCCCATCATCCGCCACGCGGGCGGCGGCCACACCCTGCTGCGTCCCACCGGGCCGGCGCTGGGGCTGGTGCCCGACTCCGTCTTCGAGGTCGGCAGGGCCCACCTGGACCAGGGGGACCTGCTGTTCGCCTACACCGACGGCGTGCCCGAGGCCAGGGACGAGTCCGGCCGCTTCTTCAGCGAGGAGCTCATGCTGACCCTCGTCTCGCAGCCCGCCACCGGCGCGGACGACCTGCTGGACAGGCTCGAACGGGAGATCAGCGCGCACATCGGGTCCGCCGAGCAGTTCGACGACATCACCATGATCGCTCTACGTAGGACACCCACGGGGAAGTACGGACAATGAACGAGATCGCCGGAATCGCATTGGCGGGCGGACAGGGTCTCAGGGCCCGGCCGCTCACCCTGGAGGCCCCCGGCCACCTGCGGAGCAAGGCCACGGTCTGCTTCGCCGGACGGCCGGTCATCGAATGGCAGATCATGGCCCTGCGCGACCAGGGGGTCAGCGACTTCTACCTGATCGCCAACGGCAGGGAGAACCGCTACCAGGCCAAGGACGTGCTCGGCCACGGCGAGGGGCTGGGCGTGCGCGTGCGCTACTCGCGGCCCCGGATGGACTGGACCAACACCGGTTCCGGCGAGGCGACGCTGAGCAGCCTGGACTACTGGGAGCTCGACGGCCTGGCGCTGGTCTTCCCGACCGACTCGCTGTTCGAGTTCGACCTGGACGAGCTGGTCCGCCGCCACCGCGACAGCGACGCGGTGGTCACCGTGGCCGTGGTCGAGCGGCCGGCCGAGGAGGTGGCGGGCAAGTACGGCACGATGGTCACGGACGCGTCCGGGCAGATCCGGCGTTTCGTGGAGAAACCACCGCTGGCCGAGGTGCACGCCCTGGCCGCCGACCCGGCCCGGGTGCCCGTCAACGCCGGGCTCTACCTGGTCGACTGCGGGCGGCTGCGGAAGCTGGCCGGGGAGCCGGCGCTGGCCGAGCTGGCCCGCCACCGGCTCGACTGGGGGCACGACCTGCTCCCGTGGCTGGTGGAGGCCGGGCACCGGGTCGGCATCGCGCCCATCGCCAAGCTGGGCGACCTGGGCAACCTGCGCGACTATCTCGACACGCTGACCGACGCGCTGAGCGGCGGCTACCCCCACGTGCTCAAGGGCATGCTGCGGGCCTACCCGGGCAACGTGCGCATCCACGAGTCCTCGCTGCGCCAGCGGGACGCGACGTCGGGCATGACGCTGGCCGAGAAGATCAGCGCGGGCCTGGTCAGGATCGGGCCGAACGTGCACATCGGCCGGGACGTCGAGATCGGCCCCGGCGTGGTCGTCTCCGACTCCGCGATCGGCGACGGCGTCGACCTGCACACCGGGTGCCGGCTGCAGCGGGTGGCCTGCCTGGACGGCGCGATCATCGGCCCCTGGGCGCGGCTCACCGACACCCACGTGGGGACGATGGTCACCGTCGAGTCGTTCGTGGACTGCGTGACCGTGCTGAGCGGCTACAGCGCGCTGGGCAACGGAGTGACGGTTCAGGCCGGCGTGCGGCTGTCCGGGGTGACGGTGTACCCGGGGCTGACCGTGCCGGCGCACTGCGAGGCCGCCGCCGGCACCTCGTTCGAGACCATCGCCGACCTGCAGGACGCGTGAGACATGACTGAGACGCTGGTGTTGACCGAGATCTCCGAGATCGCCGCGGGCCGCGTGCCCGTCGTGGGCGTCCGGCCCGTCGTGGCGGGCGGCTGCCGGCCCGCGCGCGCGGTGCCGGGCGAGCCGTTCGAGGTGTCGGCGACGCTGTTCCGCGAGGGGCACGGCGTGGTGGGCGCGAACGTCGTGCTCACCGACCCCGACGGCAAGCAGGCCGCCTGGATCCCGATGGCGGCCGTCTCCCAGGGCTCCGACCGGTACGCGGCCGAGGTGGCCGCCCACCGGGAGGGCGAGTGGACGTTCCGGGTGGAGGCGTGGAGCGACCCGGTGGCGACCTGGCTGCACGTGGCCGAGGTGAAGATCCCCGCCGCGATCGACGTGGCCGTCACGATGGAGGCCGGCGCCCGGCTGCTGACCAGGGCCGCCGCCCAGCCCGAGGTGCCGCCCGCCGACGCCCGGCTGCTGCGCGTGGCCGCCGCGACGCTGCGCGACGGCGAGCTGGACCCCGAGGCGCGGCTGGCGATCGCGCTGGCCGAGCCGGTGCTGCGGACGCTGGCCCGCCGGCCGCTGCGCGACCACGTGACGGCCGGTGAGGACCTGCCGCTGCTGGTGGAGCGCGAACGGGCGCTGTACGGGGCCTGGTACGAGTTCTTCCCCCGCTCCGAGGGCGCCGTGGTGGACCCCACGGGATGTCACCCGCCGCGCTCGGGCACCTTCCGGACCGCGGCCGAACGGCTGCCCGCCGTCGCGGCGATGGGCTTCGACGTGGTCTACCTGCCGCCGATCCACCCGATCGGCCGGACCAATCGCAAGGGGCCGGGCAACTCGCCCATCGCCGGGCCGCACGACCCCGGCTCGCCGTGGGCGATCGGCTCGGCGGCGGGCGGGCACGACGCCGTCCACCCCGACCTGGGGACGATCGACGACTTCGACTTCTTCGTGGCCAGGGCCGCCGAGCTGGGCCTGGAGGTGGCGCTGGACTTCGCGTTGCAGTGCTCGCCCGACCACCCGTGGGTACGGGAGCACCCGCGGTGGTTCGAGCACCGTCCCGACGGCAGCATCGCCTACGCCGAGAACCCGCCCAAGAAGTACCAGGACATCTACCCGATCTCCTTCGACGCCGACCCCGGCGGCATCCTGGCCGAGTCGCTGCGGGTGCTGCGCCACTGGATGGGCCACGGGGTGCGGATCTTCCGGGTGGACAACCCGCACACCAAGCCGGTGTTCTTCTGGGAACGCCTGATCGCCGAGATCAACCGCACCGACCCGGACGTCGTCTTCCTGGCCGAGGCGTTCACCCGACCGGCGATCATGCACACGCTGGCCGCGGTCGGCTTCCAGCAGTCCTACACCTACTTCACCTGGCGCAACGCCAAGCCGGAGCTGGAGAGCTACCTGGGCGAGCTGGCCGGGGAGGCGGCGGCGTACATGCGGCCGAACCTGTTCGTCAACACGCCGGACATCCTGCACGCCTACCTGCAGGAGGGCGGGCCGGCCGCGTTCCGGGTGCGGGCCGCGCTGGCCGCGACGGCCTCCCCCACCTGGGGCGTGTACGCCGGGTTCGAGCTGTGCGAGCGGGAGCCGGCCGCGCCGGGCAGCGAGGAGTACAAGGACTCGGAGAAGTACCAGTACCGGCCGCGCGACTGGTCGGCGGGCGGCACGCTGGCGCCCTTCCTGGCCGCGCTGAACCGGGTCCGCCGCCGCCATCCGGCCCTGCGCCTGCTGCGCAATTTGCGTTTCCAGCACGCCGACGACGACGCCGTGCTCTGCTTCGCCAAGCAGGCGGGCGAGGACACCGTGATCGTCGTGGTCAACCTCGATCCGCACCGCGTGCGGCAGGCCACGGTGACGCTGGACCTGCCCGACCTCGGGCCGTCCTTCCGGGTGCGCGACGAGCTGACCGGCGAGGTCTACCAGTGGGGGGCGCGCAACTTCGTGCGGCTGGACCCGTCCAGGCAGCCGGCGCACATCCTGACGGTGGAGCGGTGATGGACGTCCTGACCGGCGGGGGGCCGTCCGTGCTGGGCGAGCTGGACCTGCACCTCATCGGCGAGGGCAGGCACGAGGAGCTGTGGCGGGCGCTGGGCGGGCGCACCCGGACGGTGGGCGGCGTGGCGGGCGTCTCGTTCGCCGTGTGGGCGCCGGGCGCGCGCGAGGTGCGGCTGGTGGGCGACCTGAACGGCTGGGACGGCGCCGGGCACGCGCTGCGCCGGGCGCCCGGCGGCGGCCTGTGGGAGCTGTTCGTGCCCGGGGCCGACGACGGCTGCCGGTACATGTACGACATCACCGGCGCGGACGGCCGTACCCGGCGCAAGGCCGACCCGCTGGCCCTGGCGGCCGAGCACCCGCCGCGCACCGCCTCGGTGGTGTTCACCTCGCGGCACCGCTGGCGCGACGGCGCGTGGCTGGCCGCCCGCGGCGACGGCCCGGCCCGCGAGGCGCCCATGAGCGTGTACGAGCTGCACCTGGGCTCCTGGCGGCGCGGCCTGACCTACCGCGACCTGGCCGAGCAGCTTCCCGGGTACCTGCGCGGCATGGGCTTCACCCACGTGGAGCTCATGCCGGTGGCCGAGCATCCCTTCGGCGGCTCGTGGGGCTACCAGATCTCCTCCTACTACGCGCCGAGCTCCCGCTACGGCACCCCGGACGACTTCCGCGCCCTGGTCGAGGCGCTGCACCTGGCCGGGATCGGGGTGATACTCGACTGGGTGCCCGCGCACTTCCCGCGCGACGACTGGGCGCTGGCCCGCTTCGACGGCGGCCCCCTGTACGAGCACCCCGACCCGCTGCGCGGCGAGCAGCCGGACTGGGGCACGCTCACCTTCGACCTGGGCCGCCCGCAGGTGCGCAACTTCCTCATCGCCAACGCCCTGTACTGGTGCGAGGAGTTCCACGTCGACGCGCTGCGCGTGGACGCCGTCGCCTCGATGTTGTACCTGGACTACTCCCGCCCGGACGGCGCCTGGCGGCCCAACGCGCACGGCGGCAGGGAGCACCTGGAGGCGATCGCGTTCCTGCGGGAGCTGAACGACACCGTCCACCGGCGCTGTCCCGGGGTGCTGACGATCGCCGAGGAGTCCACGGCGTGGGAGGGGGTGACCCGGCCGACGTCCGCCGGCGGGCTGGGGTTCGACTTCAAGTGGAACATGGGCTGGATGCACGACACGCTCGGCTACATGCGGCGCGACCCGGTGCACCGGCCGTACCACCATCACGCGCTGACGTTCGGGCTGACGTACGCGTACGCGGAGGACTTCGTGCTGCCGCTCAGCCATGACGAGCTGGTGCACGGCAAGGGCTCGCTGGCCGGGAAGATGCCGGGCGACGAGTGGCAGCGGCTGGCCAACCTGCGCGCGTACCTGGCCTTCATGTGGGCGCATCCGGGCAAGAAGCTGCTGTTCATGGGCCAGGAGTTCGCGCAGCGCAGCGAGTGGTCCCATGACCGCGAGCTGGACTGGGCGCTGCTGCGCGACCCGCGGCACAAGGGCGTGCGCGACCTGGTCAGGGACCTGAACCGGCGCTACGCCGCCACCCCCGCGCTGTGGCGGCTGGACTGCTCCCCCGGCGGCTTCACCTGGATCGACGCCGACGACGCCGGTTCCAGCGTCTACTCCTTCGTGCGCTGGGACCGGTGGGGGGCGCCGCTGGTGTGCGTGAGCAACCTGTCGCCGGTGCCGCGGCACGGGCACCGGCTGGCGCTCCCCTCCGGCGGGCGCTGGCAGGAGGCGCTCAACACCGACGCCGCCTGTTACGGCGGCGGGAACCTCGGCAACCTGGGCTCGGTCACCTGCTCGGAGGGGGGTGCGGTCGCCGAGGTGCTGCTGCCGCCGCTGGCGACGCTCTGGCTGGTCCCCGGAGAGGAGGCGTCAGAGCGTCAGCGGTGAGGCGGCCATGGCGGAGGAGGCGTCAGAGCGTCAGCAGTGAGGCGGCCATGGCCTTGTTCACCGCGTCGAGGCGGGAGGTGGCGTCGAGCTTGGTGAAGATGTTGCGCAGGTGACGCTTGACCGTGCCTTCGGCGATCATCAGCCGGGTGGCGATCTGGGCGTTGCTGAGGCCCTGGGCGGCCAGGGACAGCACGCTCAGCTCCCGCTCGGACAGCTTGCCGGCGCGCGGCCGGCCGGACATCATCAGGCTCTCCCGCGACACCGACAGGACGACGCGCTCGGCGTCCGCGCAGACGCCGCGGATGGCCTGCACCAGCTCCTCCCGGCCGACGCTCTTGAGCAGGTAGCCGCGCACGCCGTGGGCGATGAGCTCCTGCACCAGCACCGGGTCGTCGTACATGCTCAGCACGATGACGCGGGACCGGGGCGAGACCCGGTGGATGTGGGTGGTGGTGCGCACGACGCCGTCGCCGGGCATCTCCACGTCGAGCACCACGACGTCCGGCCGCAGCGCCTCGGCCGACTTCACCGCCGCGCGCGCGTCCCCCGCGGTGGCGACGACACGAAGGTCGGGTTCGAGCTCCAGCGTCTGCTTGAGCGTCTCCCGCAGGATCGTGTGGTCGTCTGCGATGAGGACGTCAATGCTGCCTTCTCTTTGCATCCGATGTTTCCTTCGGCCGCTCGTCCCGGACAGGCCGGACAGGGGCACGGAAGACGACCTCGGTGCCCTTCCCGGGGGTGCTCTCTATGGTCACCAGGCCGCCCAGAGCGACCCCGCGCTCGCGCATGGAGGTCAGGCCGTTCCCCTGTTTCGCGCGCCAGCCCGAGAAACCCCGGCCGTTGTCCCGCACAATTGCTGTGATCCGGTCGTGCGCAATCTTGACGCACACTTCGAGCAGGTCGGCGCCCGCGTGGGAGATGCTGTTGGTAATGGCTTCGCGTAATATCAGGAATAACTCGTCCCGAATGCGCGGAGGCAGGCCCTCGACATCGCCGATAAGGGTGATTCGATGCTCCAGCCGCGGGTCCACAATGGTCGTCATCAGCCGCACAAGCGCTTGCTCCATTCCCGGCCAATGGGCGTGAACGCGCAGGTCGGATATGACGTCGCGGATTTCCTGGTGGGCTCTCAGCAGCGCGGCCTTCGCCTCCTTCACATGCACCGGGAAACCGTCCATACCACGTGCGTGACCGATTTCGGCGAGCTCCAGCTGCCGGCTCGCCACGCTGATCTCGTGGCCCACCCGATCGTGCAGGTCGCGGGAAATCCGCCGCCATTCCCGGGCGTCGCCGCGACCACCGTCCGCCGCCCCGGCCAGGGCCCCCGGAGAGCGGTCCGTACTGGCCTTGAGCCGGGCCACCATCAGGTCGAGGAGCTCTTCCGCCAACTCCGCGCACTCGCCGGGAGCGGCCCCGGAAGTTGATTCTTCAATTTCGCCGCACAGCTGTGCCAAGATCGCAGCCTTATGGGCCTCGATCCGTTCGGCTATCACAACCGTGGGCTGGATGTTGCACTGCACTGGTCATCCCCCGTAGTGTGTGTCGCCTTACTCAGTCACCGGCGCAGATCCCCGCATCATATGATCACATGATTCCGGTGGATGCAAGAGTGCACTCCAGACTCATCGGGCGGCAAGTCCTTTACCCGCACATCCTGACTGAGGCCGCGTGTGATGTAATACCGGGTTATCGATGAGCACCAGGCAGATGCCTCCGGGAGTACTCCCTTTAATACTCCCGGACAGCTCCGCTGCCACCTTGGTGTTACTCTCTTGTGCGAACCAAAACTTAACTGCGATCCTGACCGCGTTCGCCATTACGGATCTTCTCTAATGCAGGTGAGGGGCGGTCATGAGAGAACTCGCGGTGAACGAGCGTGAAGAGTTCGCAGAATTCTTCGGTACGATATTCGGTTCACTGCCGCGCTCCGACCAGCGTAGCGCGGCCGAGTCGTACGTGCTGGGGCTGCTGCACGCGGGCGGGCGCAAGTCCATCCAGCGCATCGCCGACGAGGTGGGCGGCCCGCACAACGGCCAGTCGCTCCAGCAGTTCGTCAACCAGAGCCGCTGGGACCCGCGCCCCGTCCGCCGCACCGTCGCCGACGTGCTGGCGGCCGGCGCGCCCCCGGCCGCCTGGCTGGTGGAGGAGGTGGCCTTCGCCAAGCACGGCCGCTGGTCGGCGGGCGTCGAGCGCCAGTACGTGCGCGGCCTCGGCCGCACGGTCAACTGCCAGGTGGGCGCGGCCGTGCTGATGAGCTCCGGCGAGGCGGCCGTGCCGGTCAACTGGCGGCTGTGCCTGCCGCAGTCGTGGGAGGCCGACCACGACCGGCGGGCCCGGGCGCACGTGCCCGACCAGGAGCGGCACCGGCCCTTCGGCGAGCACGTGATCGACCTGGTCGACGACCTGACGCTCGACTGGGGCACGCCCGTCGCGCCGCTGGTGGCCGACCTCACCCACGTCCGGGGCGTCGCCGACCTGCTGCGCGGCCTGGAGGACCGCGGCCTCGACTACGTCGTCGAGGTCGACGCCCGCCACCGGGTCCGGGCCTCGATGAGCGTGGTGCGCGGGGGCGGCCCGCGGGCCCGCGTCGCGCTGGCCGAGGCGGCGCAGGCCGCGGCCGGGGCGGAGCGGCGCACGGTGGCCTGGTGGGAGGGGCCGCGGGGGCGGTCGCTGCGTTCGCAGTTCGTCCTCCTGCCGGTCTCCGACGACCACGCGCGCTCGCGCAGGCTGCTGGTGGAGTGGCCGCTCGGCCGGCCGCGGCCGCGGGCGTTCTGGCTGACGAACATGTCCGTGCCGGCGCAGGAGCTGGTCGCGCTGGCCAAGTCCCGCTGGCGGGCCGCCCACGCCATCGGCGAGCTGGCCGGGGGCTTCGGGCTGTTCGACTACGAGGGCCGTTCCTTCCACGGCTGGCACCACCACGTCACGCTGGCCTCGGCCGCCTACGCCTTCGACGTGCGCTGGCGGCTGGCCGCGGGCGCCGAGCCCGCGCTGCTGCCCGCGTGAGCACCCGCACGACGTACGAGGAGTCACACCGCTCGATGAAGCCGAAAGCAGACAAGCAAGTCACCTGGGTCGAGCTCTTCTTCGACCTGGTCTTCGTGTTCGCCGTCACCCAGCTGTCCGACCTGCTCCACCGCGGCCACGGCTGGGGCAGCGTGGGGCAGGCCGTCGTCGTGCTGGTGCCGACGTACTGGGCCTGGGTGGGCATGGCGGTGCACGCCAACACCCGCGACGTCAACAACACCCCCGACCGGCTGGGCATCCTGGCGCTCAGCCTGTGCGGCCTGTTCATGGCGCTGGCCACACCCCTGGCCTACGAGGAGCGCGGCCTGATGTTCGGCGCCGCCTACTTCGCCCAGCGCTCGCTGCTGGCCGCCCTGTACTTCCGCGGCCGGCCGTTCGAGCTGGTCAACCCCTTCACGCTCTCGGTCTGCGTGACCGGGCCGCTGCTGCTGGCCGGGGGCCTGCTGGACAGCGGCGCCCGGGTGTGGGTCTGGGCCGCGGCCGCCGCCATCGACCTGGCCGCGCCGGTGCTGACCCGCAGCCACCTGGTGCGGGTCAACTTCCACCCCCATCACTTACCCGAGCGGTTCGGCCTGTTGCTGATCATCGCGATGGGCGAGCCGATCCTGGCCATCGGCGCGCAGGCGTCGGCGGCGCGCCCGCTGGCCGTGGGCTCGATCGGCGCGGTCGCCGCGACGTTCGTGCTGGCCTGCGCGCTGTGGTGGGTGTACTTCATCTTCGCCGCCGAGTCGTTGCCCAAGGCCCTGGACGACGCCGTGATCCGCACCGACCTGATCCGGCGCGTCTTCTCCTACGGCCACCTGGCCTTCATCGGGTCGATCATGGCGATGGCGGTGGGCATGGCCGAGGTCGTCTCCCATCCGGGCCAGGTCTTCGCCCCACCCGTGACCGCGCTGCTGTTCGGCGGTTGCGCCCTGTACTTCGCGACGTTCTGCTACGCCCGCTGGCACATCTTCGGCAAGTGGTCCGGGCCGCAGCTCGCCATGCCGGTGGCCAGCCTGGCGATCATCCCGATCGCGTTGCAGGCGCCGGCGCTGCTGTCCGTGGCCGCCCTGGTGCTCGTGGTGATGACGTTCAACTTCCTGGAACATTCGCGGGCCAGATCCGAGTCCGACGCCTTGACTTAGCGCGCGCTCTAACCGGCAGGGTGAGGGCGGCGGCGCCCGTCGTGCGGGCCGCCACCAGGACCTGAGCCGGGTGGACAACTGAGGAGCGTCATGAAGAATCCCGCTGTTCGAGTCGCGGTCGCCTATCTGGTGTCCGCGGTCGTCGGCGCCGTGATCATCGGCTCGTTCGTCGGAGCGCTGCACCACCCGGTTCCGCACGGGGTGCCGCTCGCCGTGGTGGGCCCCGACGCCGCCCGGCTGGAGCAGGCCGCGGGCGGGGCCGTGGACGCGCGCCCGTACGCCGACGCGGCCGGCGCGCGGACGGCGGTGCTCCGGCGCGAGGTCGAGGCCGCCTACCTGGCGGGCGAGGGCCGCCTGCTGGTCGCCAGCGCGGGCGGCGACACGGCGGCCCCGCACTTCACCGCCCTGATGCAGCGCGCCGCCGGACGGCAGCTCGCGGTCGAGGACGTGCGGCCGCTGGCCGAGGGCGACTCCTCCGGCGTGTCCGGCATGTTCTACGTGCTGGGCCTGCTGCTGACCGCGCTGGCGACGACCGTGCTCACCATGCGCATGCAGCCGATGATGCACCGGGGGCTGCGCCTCGCGGTGCTCGCGCTCGGCGCGGTGACCGGCGGCTTGGCGCTCACCTGGGTCGTCGACGGCCTGCTCGGCGCGCTCACCGGCGCCCCGCTCGGGCTCCTGGCCGTCTCCGGCGCGGTGATCTTCCTGGTCTCGGTGGCGGTGAACGGGCTGATGCGCCGCTTCGGGCCGCGCGGCGTGATCGCGGCGGCCGTGCTGTTCATCCCGATCGGCCTGCCGGCCAGCGGCGGCCCGTTCGGCGCCGCGTTCATCGAGCCCTGGTACGCGGCGCTCGGCTACGTGCTGCCCACCCGGTCGGCGCTCGAACTGGTGCGCAGCGTGGTCTACTTCGACGGCGCCGCCCTGGCCGTCCCGCTGACGGTGCTCGGGCTGTGGGCGGTGCTCGGCCTGGCGCTGATGGCGCTGCCGCCGCGCCCGATGCCCCGGCCCGCCGCGCCCGCCACGCCCGCGGTGCCCGTCGCCGAGGCTCACTGAACGCCGGACCGGCCACCGGCCCCTGGACCGGCGCGGCCGCGGGTGCGGGGGTCCGCGCCCGCGGTCGCGCCCTCAGTGTCAGGTCGCGCCTTCAGTGTCGGGTCACGCGCTCAGTGTCAGGTCACGCCCTCAGTGTCGGGTCACGCGCTCGGGGGCAGCGCGAGGACCAGCCGTACGCCGGGCCGCAGCGGCTCGGCGCGCACCGATCCGGCGTGCGCCTCGGCGATCTGGCGGACGATGGCCAGGCCGAGCCCCGAACCCGGCAGGGAACGGGCCGACTCGGCGCGGTAGAACCGGTCGAACACGAACGGCAGGTCGTGGGCCGCGATGCCGGGGCCCTGGTCGGCCACCGACAACGAGCCCGCGGCGTCCACCCGTACCAGGACCACGCCGCCGGGCGGGCTCCACTTGATCGCGTTGTCCACCAGGTTGGAGACCGCCCGTTCGATCGCGTCGGCGTCTGCCGTCACCAGGCACTCGGCCAGCTCGCCGCGCAGCCGTACGTGCGGGGCGCGGGCCGCGGCCCTGGCCAGCACGCGTCCGGCCACCAGGTCGAGCCGCACGTCCTCCAGGTGCAGCTCGACGTCGCCGTGCCTGGCCAGCTCGACCAGGTCGTTGACCAGCACCCGCAGCTCCTCGGCCTGGACGCGGGCCTCGTGCACCAGGGCCGGGGCCTGCGGGTCGGCCGTGCCGCGCCCTTCCTCCAGCAGCTCCAGGTTCGTGGTGAGGCTGGTCAGCGGCGTGCGCAGCTCGTGGGAGGCGTCGGCGACCAGGCGCCGCTGGGCCAGCACGGACTCGCGCAGCGCGTGCGTCATCGTGGTGAACGAGCCGGCCAGGCGGGCCACCTCGTCCCGTCCGGCGCCCATGCCCTCCAGCCCGTCGGCGGTGAGGGTGCCGGTGGCGGTGACCCGCTCCACCACGGCCGTCAGCCGGGCGACGGGCCGCAGCGCCCGGCCGGCGAGCAGACGCGCGCCCGCCGCCGCGACCAGCGCGCCGCCCAGGGTGAGCGCGGCCAGCAGCAGCTTGAGCGCGTTCAGCGTCTCTTCGTCGCGGTTCAGCGGGAACGCCGTGCGCACCAGGACGCCCTTGCCCAGGTTGAGCGGGGCGGTGTAGAGCCGGTAGCGCACGCCGTCGTGGGTGACGTCCCGGAAGTAGGGGGGGCAGCTTGCCGAACGCGACCGCCTGGTCCTGCTCGGCCAGCGGCACGAACCCGGCGGTCGGACCGGTCAGCAGCGGGTCGGGGCAGAACTGCAGCAGCGTGTTGCCCACCGGGAGGGGCCTGGCCGGCAGCGGCGAGTCGGCGGCCTTCAGCGACTCCAGCAGCCGCGGCGCCTGCCCGGCGGCCAGCACCAGCTCCCCGTCGTGCTGGCCGGCCAGCCCCGCCGCGGCCGCCGGGTAGACCACCAGCGAGACCGCC
>NZ_JBSFGJ010000215.1:0-15814 GCF_053596515.1 Nonomuraea sp. NPDC001684 | reverse complement strand
CTCCGCCGTCCGGGGCGCGCTGGAACGGTAGACCGCCCGGCTGTGCGGGGTGCGCGGGAACGGTGGAACGCCCGGCTGTGCGGGACACGCGCCCCCGCATCGGGCGGTGGCGCCGGCTCCTCCCCCTCTCCCCAAAGGGACCTCAACCGGCTACGGTCGGAAAGAACGCGGAACAGCGTTCCGTATCACGGACCAAAGGACACATGGGCATGAAGCTGGAGAAGGTCCCCGTCCCCCGTGCCGCCCTCGCGGAGGGCCCGAGGTGGGACGCCGCCACGGGCACCCTGCTGTGGGTCGACATCCCCGCCGGCCACGTCCACCGGCTCGACCCGGCCGGCGACGAGCGGGAGACCATCGAGCTGGGCCGGCCGGTCGGCGTCGCCGTGCCGCACGCCTCCGGCGGCCTCATGCTGGCACTCAGGGACGGCTTCGCCCGCCACGCGGACGGCCGCACCGAACTGGTCGCCCGGCCGCCCGAGCCCGAGGGCAACCGGATGAACGACGGCGCCTGCGACCGCGCGGGCCGCTTCTTCGCCGGCACCAAGGCCGAGGACGACACCCCCGGCGCGGGCTCGCTCTACCGCCTGGCCCAGGACCGCACGTGCGACAAGGTGCTGGACGGCGTCACGATCTCGAACGGCGTCGGCTGGAGCCCCGACGAACGCCTGATGTACTACGTGGACACCGCGACCGACCGGATCGACGTCTTCGACTACGACCCGGCGACCGGCACGCTCGACGGCCGCCGGGAGTTCGCCGCACTCCCGAGCCCCGACGGCCTGACCGTGGACGCCGCCGGCCACGTGTGGGTCGCGCTGTGGGGCGGCGCGGCGGTCGTGCGGCTGCGGCCGGACGGGCGTACGGACCTCACCGTGGAGGTCCCCGCGGCCAACGTGACGAGCTGCGCCTTCGGCGGCCCCGACCTCGACGTGCTGTACGTGACCACCGCCTGGGACGGCGGCGCCGGTGGGGAGCTGTGGCGCTGCCGCACCCCCCACACCGGCCTGCCCGCCAACCCCTACCGCGGCCTCACCCCTTGACCGCCCCGGTCAGCGCCTGCACGAAGCGGCGCTGGCCGAACAGGAACACGGCCAGCACCGGCAGCGTGGTCAGCACCGTGCCCGCCATGATCGCGGGCCAGTCGGCCCGGTGCTGGCCCTGGAACGTGGTCAGCCCGGCCTGCACGGTGTAGTTCGCCTCGGAGTTGATCACCACCAGCGGCCAGAAGAGGTCGTTCCAGGCCGTGATGAACGTGATCACGGCGAGCGCCGCCAGCGCCGGTTTGGCGACCGGCAGCACCACCCGGAAGAACAGCGCGACCCGCGAGCACCCGTCGATCCGCGCCGCCTCCTCCAGCTCCCTCGGGAAGGACTGGAAGAACGACGTCATCAGATAGATCCCGACCGACGAGCTGAGCTGCGGGATGACCAGCGCCCCGAGCGTGTCCACCAGCCCGGCCTGGCTGAACATCAGGAACGTCGGGATCACGGTGAGCTGGAACGGGATCAGCGCGGTCGCGATGATCAGGACCAGCGTCAGCCGGGAGCCGATGAACCGGATCCGGGCGAAGGCGTACCCGGCCATGCTGCAGAGCACGACCTGGGCCGCCACGATGGCGCTCGACACCAGCACGCTGTTGAGGAACCAGCGGGGGAACTCGGAGCGCTCCATGACCGTGCGGTAGCCGCCGAGGTCGATGCCCTCCGGCAGGATCGGCGGCGGGAACCTGTTCAGCTCGGCCTGCGTCATGACCGAGCTGAGCACCAGCCACACGAACGGCAGCAGCGTCACCACCGACATCGGCGCGAGCACCAGGTGCCACTTGCTGGGCAGGCGTCGCCTCATCGCACGGCCCCTCTCCGCCGCGCGACCACCAGGCCCGCGACGATCAGCAGCAGCGTCCCGGCGAACAGCGTGTACGCCACGGCCGCGCCGTACCCGGCGGCCGAGTAGCGGAAGGCGAGCTGCCAGACGTAGTAGACGATGGTCACGGTCGCGCTGGCCGGGCCGCCCTGGGTGGTGGTCATGACGAGGTCGAAGAACTGCAGCGCGTCGATCACGCCCCAGACCGCGAGGAAGACCGTGATCGGCCGTACGGACGGGACGATGATGTGCCGGAACGTGGCCCACCGGCCCGCGCCGTCGATGGCGGCCGCCTCCAGCACCGCCTTGTCGATCTCCTGGATGGCCGCCAGGTAGATCACCACCGCGAAGCCGAACCGGGTCCAGAAGAAGATCAGCGTGAGCACGTACATGGCCTGTGACGGGCTGCTCAGGAAGCCCTGGAGCGGCAGGCCGAGCCGGCCGAGCACACCGTTCATCAGGCCGAAGTCGCGGTCGAAGATGTAGCCCATGAGCAGGCCGGCCGAGGTGGCCGAGGCCACGTACGGAACCAGGAAGGCGGTCCGGTAGAAGCCGATCCCGCGCACCTTCCTGTTCAGCAGCACCGCCACCACCAGGCCGAAGACCAGCGAGGCGGGGATGTAGAGCACCAGCAGCAGCCCGGTGTTGCGCACCGCCTGGAAGAACACCGGGTCCTGGAACAGCGCCCGGTAGTTGTCCAGGCCGACGTTCTCGGGCGTCTTCATCAGGTCGGAGTCGGTGAACGACAGCGCCAGCGCCCACGCCATCGGCACCAGCGCGAACCCGAGGATGATCAGCGTGGCGGGGCCCGCGAACGACCAGCCCGCGACGTGGTCGCCGAGCCCGCGCGTCTTCCTGGCGTGCCGGGCGGCGGGCGCGTCGACGGCGGCGCTGCTCATGAGCCCGGCACCGCCAGCACCGCGTCGGACCTGGCCGCGGCCTCGTCCAGGGCGGTCTTGGCGTCGGCCTTGCCCAGCAGCGCCTGCGCGATGGCCTCGGCGACGAAGGACGACACGCGGGGGTACCTGGTGGTGGGCGGCCGGACCCGCTTGGCGTTGGCCAGGTTCTCGGAGATCACCTCGATGCCCGGATATTTCTGCAGATAGTCCTGGTAACCGGACAGCTTGGTGATCGACTCCCTGATGGGCAGCGAGCCCGTGTCGCTCATCCACACGAGCTGCTGCTCCGCGGCCGTCAGCCAGCTCAGGAACGTGGTCGCCGCCTTGACGCGGCGCTCGTCGTGCTCGAACACCACCCAGTTGTCCGGGCCGGAGACGGTCTCGTGGTTGCCGTTGGTGCCGGGCAGCCGCGCGACGCCGTAGTCGACCTTGGCCGCCTGGAGGTCGGGCAGGACCCAGGGGCCGGACAGGAACATGGCCAGCCGTCCGGACTCGAACAGCTTCTGGCCCTTCTCGGCGGGGCTGGAGTCGAGGTAGACCGACTTGTCGTCCACGGCCATGCTCCGGACCAGGCCGAGCGCCTGCTGCCCGGCCGCGGAGTTGAACGCCGACTTCTTGTGGTCGGGGGTGAGGATGTCGCCGCCCGCCTGCCACAGCAGCGGCCAGAGCCCCCAGACGGCCTCCTCGCCGCCGCTGATCGCCCAGGTCGTGCCGAAGACGCCCTTCCGCGCGTCGGTGGTCTTCCTGGCGATGTCGCGGAAGTCGTCCCAGGTCCAGTCGGGGCCGGGGGCCTTGACGCCCGCCTTGGCCAGCAGCTTCTTGTTGTAGAGGACCACCATGTTGTCCACGACGGCGGGGAAGCCGATGACCTTGCCCTGGACGGTGACCGCCTCGCGCTCGTTGGCCCAGAAGTCGTCCCAGCCGACGGCCGGGTCCTTGACCAGGGACGTGAGGTCGGCGGTCTTGGGGTTCCTGGCCACGTTGGGGGCCCAGGAGCCGTACAGGTAGGCGATGTCGGGGTAGGCGTCCGAGGTGAGCGCGGCAGTGATCTTGGGTAGCATGCCGTCTGCGGTCGCGCCGCCGGACTCGGTGCTGACCTTGACGTCGGGGTGACTCTGGTTGAACCGGGCGACCAGTTTCTCGATCGACTTCGCCGAGGTGTCCTCCTGGCCGTGCCAGATGGTGATCTCGACCGGGCCGTCCGCCCGTTCCTGTCCGCCGCCTCCGCAGCTCGCCGCGGCCAGAGCCAGGGCGACGACGGCCAGCGTCGTACGGGGCCTCATCGGGCGGTCTCGCGGATGTGGTGAATGAGTCGTGCCATGGGGTTCCCTCCACAGAGCACGGCGGGCGTGGCGGCCCGCTGCGTGCGGCGAGTATAGTCACGCATCCACGATGCAGACTAGAGTTCCACCAGACGGAATGAGGGGCGCGAACGTGCGAACCATGACTCTCTTAGCCCGGCTGGCCGCGGTCGCGGCCCTGAGCTGCGCGCCGCTCGCGGCGCTCGCCGCACCGGCCACGGCTCAGGCGGCCCAGACGGCGCAGGCGGGGCAGGCGGCGCAGACAGCGCAGGCGGGGGTGTGGCGGCCGCCGCTGCAGAGCCGCTGGCAGTACCAGCTCCAGGGCAACGCTAAGTACGCCGCCACCGGCGGCGTCAACGTCGACATCTGCGTGGTCCCCCAGTCGGGCGGCGCCTGCGTCCGGCCGGTGGTGTTCGACATCGACCTCTACGCCGACGGCGACGTGGTGGGCAACAACACCACGCTCAACACCGCGGCGGTGAAGGCCGTCCACGCCCGCGGCGCGAAGGCCGTCTGCTACGTCGACGCCGGCTCGATCGAGGAGTACCGGCCCGACTACCAGCAGTTCGTCGCCTGGCACAAGAGCCACGGCAACTCCCTGCTCGGCAAGCCGTTCAGCGCGGAGTTCCCCAACGAGCGCTGGGCCAACATCAACAACGACCAGGGCCAGCGGGACTTCCTGCTGAAGATGATGGAGGCCCGGGTCGACAAGTGCGTCCAGGCCGGCTTCGACGGGATCGAGTTCGACGTCGTCAACGCCCACGAAGAGGGCAAGTCGGTCACCGGCTGGACCGTCAGCCCCGCCACCCAGCTCGTCTACAACAAGGCGCTGGCCGACCTGGCCCACCGCAAGGGCCTGTCCGCGGCGCTCAAGAACGACCTCAGCCAGGCGGCCGAGCTGGTGTCCAGCTTCGACTACGCCGTCAACGAGGAGTGCTTCCAGTACGACGAGTGCGGCCAGTTGAGCGTCTTCGTCAAGGCGGGCAAGCCGGTGTTCCAGGTCGAGTACGAGACGGCGCCGTCGGCCTTCTGTCCCAAGGCGGCCAAGCTCGGCATCAACGCGATCAAGAAGGCCGTGGACTACTCGCTGAAGGACACGCCGTACAAGCCGTGCAAGTGACAGGGGTTCCGCCCGTCACGGGCTAGGTACCTCGGTGGGGGTGTCATGGTCGTCCGGCAGTGACACCCCACCTGATGTCGTCACAGAATGTGCTCCGACACTGCCCTCGGGTTCCGTATAACGGAACATCAGTGCAGGATACGGAATCGGTGATCCAGCGGGCAGGTCACCACAGGTCTGCGCGTCGCGGCACGCGGCGCGGTGCGTTGAGGAAGGACGGCGTCATGCGCGGACTGGCCGGGAAGCGGGTGCTGATCAGCGGGGGCAGCAGCGGCATCGGAGCCGCCACCGCCCGCAGGTTCCTGGAGGAGGGCTCCCGGGTGGTGCTCACCGGGCTGGACGGCGACGAGGTCGAACGCACCGTCGCCGAGCTCGCGCCGCTCGGCGAGGTGGGCGGGCTGACCGGCGACGTCAGCTCGGAGGACGACGTCGCACGGCTGGTCGCGGCCGCGATCGAGGCCATGGGCGGCGTGGACGTGCTGATCAACAACGCCGGAACGGCCTGGCGGGAGCCGTTCCTGGAGATCACCCCCGCCCACTGGGACCGGATCATCTCGGTGAACCTGCGCGGCATGTTCCTGATGGCCCAGACCGTCGCCCGCCACCTGGTGGACCGGGGGACGGGCGGCGTGATACTCAACATGTCCTCGACCAACGGCCTCGGCGGCGAGGCCGACTACGCCCACTACAACGCCTCCAAGGGCGGCGTGCTGCTGCTGACCAGGACCATGGCCGTCGAGCTCGGCAGGCACGGCATCCGGGTCAACGCCCTGTGCCCCGGCTACATCCGCACCCCGCTGAACGCCTCGATCTCGTCGGGGCTCGCCGACGACTTCGTCTCCGCCTACGAACGCGACCACATCCCGCTGGGCCGCGCCGGGCTCGCCGAGGAGGTCGCCGCCGCCTACGCCTTCCTCGCCTCGGACGACGCCGCGTTCGTCCACGGCACCGAACTGGTGATCGACGGCGGTCAGCTAGCGATCATGTGAGTCGCCGGGGCGCGGCACCTTCATGGCGATGATCAGGCCGTGCCCGGAGTCGTCGCCGGGACGCAGGCGGGACAGCTCGACGGTGAGCCGCGTCGGCCGGCCCCGGCCGTTGACCACGTCGAGCGCGACCCTCCTGGCTCCGGACCTGGCCGTGCCCCCGGCCGGCGCGTCGCGCACGAGCGGGACGATCCGCTCCACCGGCAACCCCGTGCCCAGCGAGGCCAGCGGACGGCCCACCGCCTCCCCGGCCCGCACCCCCCACAACTCCTCGGCCCCCGCCCCCCAGATGAGCACCCGCATGTCGGCGTCGAGCACCACCGCCGCGTCGCCCAGCCCGTGGACCAGCGAGGCGGTGATCCGGCCGACCTCGTCGAGCTCGGCCGTGCGGGCGACCAGCGCGTCGTTGGCCCGGCGCAGCTCGGCGGCGCGGGCGGTGAGCGCGTCGTTGGCGTGGCGCAGCTCGGCGTTGGCCGAGCGCAGCTCGTCGTTCGCGCGTTGCAGGTCGGCGTTGGCCGAGCGCAGCCGGCCGACGATCACGGACCAGCGGCCGGGCGGCGGCAGGTTCTCCTGGCGGTCGGGGGTGATGGGCGTCTCGTCCCGTTGCGGCCGGAGCCGGCGGGTGCCGTGGTGCTGCTCGGAGCGGGGGTCGCGGGCCCGGCGGAAGCAGGCCAGGTGGCGGCTGACCGGCCTGGGCGGGCCGGTCTGCTCGTAGATCTCGACGCCGGTCCCGGCCAGGGCGTCGGGCATCGTGCTGAACAGGGGGATCGCGGTGCCGCCGTGCTCGGTCATGAGCGCGATGAGGCGGCACAGCGCGGGCTGGGCCTCGGCGACGGCCAGGTGGCCGCCCTTCTCCTGCATGGCCCGGTGGGTGATCGCGAGCTGTTCGAGGCCGTTCAGGTCGCAGAACCAGAGGTCGCCCGCCGCGACGATCACGTGTTTCACCCGCGAGCGCGGCAGGGGGTCGAGGAAGGCGGCCAGGATGGGGCTGGTCGTCGAGTCGAGCTCGCCCGCCAGGGCGACCACCAGGGTGGTGTCGCCCACGGGCACGAGCCGTACTGAGAGCTGCATCATCGGATTCGCTCCTTCCCTGAACTCTGCGTGATCGAAGATCGACGCGCAGCAGGGTCCGGCTGCATGCCCCATACTCCTCCTCCTGCGGGAAAAGAGCCAGGCGCTCACCGTGCGTGAGCGAGGGTCCAGGAGGCCCCCTGGGTGAGGGGGTTGGGCAGCGTCGTCCAGCTGTCGCCGGGCGGGGCGCCCGCGAGCTGGGCGAGCAGGTGGGCCTTCACCCGGATCCGCTCGCCGAACAGGGCCGCGCGGTCGGCGCGCACGTCGGCGGTGTCGGGGAGCGCGTCGAATGCCCGCCGCGCGGCCCCCGCCACGACGGCCCACAGACGTGACTCGGCGGCACGGTCGCCCTCTCCCAGCAGGGAGACCAGACTGCCGAACGTGGTGCCGACGAGCGAGCCGAACAGCTTGGCATGCAGGACGCCGGGGTCGTCGCTGAGCAGCCGGGGGCTGACCGGCGGCGTATCGAAGCCGTTGCGGGCCAGCCGGGCCGGGCTGATCCGGACGTCGGCCAGGTCGCGGTAGACCAGCTCGACCGGACGGCCCCGCCGGTCCAGCACGACCAGCAGGTTCTGGCCGTGGGCCTCCAGCGCGACCCCGAGGGCCAGCAGGCCGAGCGCCGCCGCCGTCGCCACGCCGGCGAAGGCCGCCAGCCACTCGCCGGCCTCCTCGCCACGCGGCGCGTCCCACTGGGCTGGGGCGGTGAGGGCGGCGACGGGCAGCACGGTGTGGCCGGGCACGCGGGGCGTCGGATCGCGCAGCATGACGGACAGGTCGGCGGTGTGCTCGCCGCGCACGGCCCCCGCGGCCCCGGACAGGTAGCGGGCGATGCGCGGACGGCCGCCGAGCCGCGCCGACAGGGCGGTGAGCAGGTCCGACAGGGGGACGCAGTCGCGTACCGAGCCGGGGGAGATGTCCCTCACGCCGGAGGTCATCCTGGTGGTGAACGCCGTCTTGAGGTGCGGGCCGCCGTCCAGGGGCGCGAGGGTCCGTACGGACATCAGCGGATGGCACGGCAACGCCCCGATCGCGTACGGGCGCACCCCCAGCCCGGCCAGCACGTGCCGGGTCTGCCAGGGGTGGACGGGCAGCAGCAGCCGGTCGCCGTCCATGAGCGAGCCCGGCCACGGCCCGGTGACCAGGCATTCGGCGGCGGGCACCGCGACCAGGTCGAGCGCGACGACGGGCCGGTGCTCCGGCATGTACGCCAGTTGCTCGGCCACCGACACCCCCGGCCGGTTGCGGCAGCCCGGATGGTAGGGATGGCCGTCGACCACGCTCTGCTCGTACCGTTCGGGGCCCGGCTCGCGCAGCGGGGAGGCCGCGCCCGCCCGGGACAACGCCAGGGAGGCGACGCTGTTGTCCAGGTCGGCGACCAGCCCCTGCGCGCCGGGCAGGCCGAGCGCCGCCAGCAGCTCGGCCGGGTCCGGGTACGGGACGCCGTCCAGCCGCAGCACCGGCTCGTCGGCCAGGTCGTAGGGCAGCCGGGCCCGCCCGGTCAGCTCGCGCCCGTCCGAGAGCCGTACGCACAGGTCGCCGCCCACGGCGACGGGCTCGGCGAGACCGGGCAGAGGCTCGCAGAGCAGGCCCCGCCACAGCCGTCCCATGACGGCGGCCCGGGCCCCCGGCAGGGCCGCGGCGTAGCCGGGCGTGAGGTCCGGGCGCACGGCGGCCAGCTCCCTCGCGAACCGCGCCGCAGAATGCCGCATGAACCCCCCCCGTCAACAGGAACATGCCCAGGTGAGAACCCTGTGGACACTGATCGGTACAAAAGGGTAGGACAGGTCGCCATGGCATATATCGACGGCCTCCTCCCACCGGCCGGTCCGGCACCCGAGGCGCAAGACCACCAGGCCGCGGACGGGGCCACGGCCCTCGCGGTGACGGCCCTGCTCAACTGCCTGCTCCGCGAGGTGGCCGAACCCGCGGCCGCCGAGGACGGCGTGTGGCTGCTGCCCGCGACCGGGCAGGTCCTGCACGTCCGCCCCGGACGGTACCCGGGCGCCCCGGCCCTGCGCACCCCCGACGGCCCGCGCCCGCTCTCCCTGGCCGGCCTGGTGGCGCTCACCGAGGACGAGCTGCGCACGCGCACCGGCCACGCCAACCCGTCCCTGGCCAAGGAGATCATGGAGAGCCGGGACGTCATGGCCGCGCTGCTGTCGGCCCGGCGCGCCACCACCCCGCCCGCCGACCTGTACCTGCGCTCGGAGCAGGCGCTCGTCGCCGGTCACCGCTACCACCCGGCCCCCAAGGCGCGCGGCGGATCGGGCCCGGACGCCTGGCTGCCCTACTCGCCGGAGGCGCGCGCGAGCTTCGCGCTGCCGCTGCTGGGGGTGCCCGCCGAGGCGCTGGTCGAGCAGGGCGACGCGAGCGCGCTCGACCGGCTCGGCCCGCCCGCACCCGACGGCCTGACGCTGCTGCCCGCCCACCCCTGGCAGGTGGAGCTGCTGGGCGGGCTGAAGGAGCTGCGCCACCTCGGCGTCACGCCCGCGCGGGCGGTGGCGACGGCCTCGATCCGCACGGTGTACCTGCCGGAGGCGGACCTGTTCTGCAAGTTCAGCCTGGACGTGCGGATCACCAACGACATCCGCCGCCTATGGCTGCACGACCTGCGCTGGCTGGGCCTGATCGACGACCTGCTGGGCGTGGCGTTCGACGACCTGCCCGCGCACCGGCCGCGGCCCGCCGTCCTCGGCGACCGCGGCTACCGCAGTCTGGAGCTGGACGGGGACGGCGGCGAGGGGCTGGCGGTGATCGTCCGCGACGGGCTGGGCGGGCACCTGCGGCCGGGGCTGACGGCGCTGCTGGCCGCCGGGGTCAGCGAGGGCTTCCCCGGCAACCCGCTGGACGGCCTCGACGCCGGCCAGGCGCTCGGGTGGTGGCGGCGCTACCTCGACCACGTCGTGCCGCCGGTGCTGCACGCCTACTTCCGCCACGGCGTGGTGCTCGAATGTCATCTGCAGAACGTGCTCATCGGCGTGGACGGGCGGGGCCTGCCCGGCCAGGCGATCTTCCGCGACCACGAGGGCGTCAAGCTGACCGCGGACCGCCACAGCCTGCCCGGCGCCCGCACGCCCGTCGTGAGCCCCGCCTACGGCTGGGAACGGCTGCTGTACTGCCTGGTCGTCAACAACCTCTGCGAGATCGCCGGAGCCGTGGCCGAGCGGCACCCGGAGCTGCGGGCCGAGCTGTGGGCCGAGGCGAGATCGGTGTTCGCCGGCTGCGCCGAGGACCACGGCGAGCCCGAGGAGCTGCGCGCGCTGCTCGCCGGCGCGTACGTGCCCGCCAAGGCCAACCTGCTGCTGCGCTGGCTGGAGGCGGACGGCGCCGACATGCGCTGCGTGCCCATGCCCAGCCCTTTGCGACTCTTTACGCCATAAGCTATCCTCGCCGAGGCCAATAATTTACGGCGTATCGAATTCACGGAGGCTCCCGGTGACCACGGCGACGCTGCACGACGGAAGCACCATCGAGACAGAGGTCCACGGCTCGGGCCCGGTCCTGCTCCTGGCCGTCAACCCCAAGCCGATCGAGGGCGAGGCGGCCGAGGAGATGCGGAAGTGGGGGGCCGACCCCGCGCTCGGCCGCTCGCTCATCGACGGCCTGTCCGACGGCTTCCGCGTCGTGGCCTTCGACTACGAGGGCCACGTCCTCGCCCATCCCAAGCCGGACACGCTCACCCCCGACAACGTGGCGGCCGACATGCTGGCGGTGGCCGACGCGGCAGGGGCCGACCGGTTCGCCTACTACGGCTACTCCTGGCTGGCGCTCAGCGGGCTCCAGCTCGCCCTGCGCACCGACCGGCTCTCGGCGCTGGTCATGGGCGGCTACCCGCCGCTCGGCGGGCCCTACGCCGAGATGCTGCAGGTCACCGAGGCCACGTACCGGATGGCCGTCGCGCCGAAGACCGCCACGCCGCCGGCCACGGGGACGGGCGAGCCGGGTGACTGGTCCTCGACCGAGGTGACGCTGAGCGAGGGCCAGGCCAGGCAGTTCGCCACCCTGTACCGGGCGCTGCGCGGGTTCGACGACAGCCAGGTGCGCCTGTCCTGCCCCCGCCTGTGCTTCGTCGGCTCCGCCGACGAGATCGTCTACGACGAGCGGTGGGGCGGCGCCCACGTCAGCATCGCCGGCCCGGTGCTCCGCGAGCGGGCCGCCATCGAAGCGCTGGGCTGGGACGTCGAGGTGCTCGACGGGCTCGACCACGCCGGGGCCATGCAGGCCGCGAACGTGCTGCCCGTCCTGCGGCCCTGGCTGGAGAGGGCGCTGTTTCTCCCGGCCTGAGCTGGGCAGATGCCCGGCGGATCGGGGAACGGGGGGACCATGGCGAAGGGGAACGGCCGCGACGGCGTTCAGCCGGTCGATCAGCCCATCGGGAAGCTGGAACTCGTGCACGCCTTCGAGTCCGGCCCGATGCCGACCGGCGTCACGGTCTCCCGTGCCGGCCGGATATTCGTGAACTTCCCCAAATGGGGTGACGACGTTCCGGCGACCGTGGTCGAGCTGCGGGACGGCAAGGCCGTCCCCTATCCCGACCAGGAGTGGAACACCGAGGCCGACGAGCCGTCGAAGTGGCTGGTCTCGGTGCAGAGCGTGGTCGTCGATCCCCTGGACCGGCTGTGGATCCTCGACACCGGCAGCCCGATGTTCCGGCCCACCAGGAAGGGCGGCCCCAAGCTCGTCTGCGTGGATCTGGAGACCGACACCGTGGTCAAGGTCATCATGTTCGACCGCGGTGTCGCCCTGGAGACGTCCTATCTCAACGACGTGCGGTTCGACCTGCGCAAAGGGGTCGCCTACCTCACCGACTCCGCCGACAAGGGGCCCAACGGGATCATCGTGGTCGATCTGGCCAGCGGGCAGGCGTGGCGCCGGCTGCACGACCACCCGAGCACCAAGGCGGCGCGGCCGCCGGACTTCGTGCCGGTCGTGGAGGGCCGGCCGTTCATGGAACGGCCGCAGGACGGGCCGCCGTCGCCCGTCCTGATGGGCTCGGACGGCATCGCGCTCCCGGCCGGCGGCGAGCGGCTCTGGTACTGCCCGCTGCTCTCCCGCCGCTGGTACAGCGTGTCCACGGACGCCCTGGTCGATCGCACGCTGGACGACGCCGAAGTGGCGGCGACGGTCAGGGACGAGGGCGACAAGGGCGGCTCGGCCGACGGCCTGGAGGCCGACGACGCCGGGCGCATCTACCTGACCGACTGGGAGCACAACGCGGTGCTGCGCCGGACGCCCGACGGCACGATCGACACCCTGGTGCACGACGCCCGCCTGCTGTGGCCGGACACGCTGTCGGTGGCCGACGGCCACCTGTACGTGACCGCCAACCAGCTGCACCGGCAGGCCAGGTTCCAGGAGGGGCAGGACCGGCGGCGGTACCCGTACGCGCTGTTCCGGGTGCCGATCGACGCCGGACCGGTCCGTCTGGTCTAGCACCGCGGGCGCGCAGGGTCTGGGTCATGGTTTGCCGCCTTCGTCGACGCGGTATGCCCGCTACGTAGAGGTACTGATCGGATACCGAACGACGCCATGGCTGAACCTCTGCAATGGCCACTTGGGGGGCTTAAGGCCGATGAATGCCGCTAAATACGACTGGTTTCCTGACGGCGTGACCGTCCTGGGGGCGTCATGTCGCTGAACGCACGCATCGGCAGGATCGAGAGCCTGCTCGAACGGGCCGAACCGCCCGCCGTCGAGCTGGCCCAGGCCCTGCTCGACCTCTACGGCGAGGGCCTGACGCGGATCATGGCCGCGGCCGACGACGACCTGGCCGCCCGGCTGGCCGCCGACGACGTGGTCGCGCACCTGCTGCTGCTGCACGACCTCCACCCGATCGACGTGCGGACCCGGGTCGAGGACGCGCTGCGCGGCACCGCCGCCGAGGTGATCGCCGTCGAGGGTGACCTGGTACGCCTGCGGCTCCCGGACGACGACGGGAACTCGGCGGACGCGGTGCGCCGGGCCGTGCGCGACGCGGCCCCCGAGGTCGAGCAGGTCGAGATCGTCCGGTCGGCGCCCGGCGTGGGGGCCGGCAGATGGACCACGTGAGGCGCATCGCCCGCGCCGTCCTCTACGGGGGCCACCTGCTGTGGCCCAGCCGCCACTCCGCCCCGCCCGACCGGCGGCGCTGGAACTTCGGCGGCGTGCACCCCGAGTCCTACGGCCGGGCGCACGAGGGCAACCCGTGGCTGACCCAGACCCAGTGCCTGCTGGAGGCCGGCGGCGACGACGTCGTGGACGTGCACGTGCGCTTCCTGCACCTGGTCACCTGCGAGGTGGCCGTGCGGCGCGAGGGCGAGCTGGTCCGCGTGCCCGAGCTGACCGTCGGCGGCGCCCGCCACCTGCCCAGGGAGGAGGCCAAGGAGCGCGAGGTGGCCGAGACCGGGCTGCGCCTGGCCGACCTGCTGGCCTGCCCGACCGGCATGGAGATCCACGTGCCGCCGGGCCAGCGGGCCGAATGGCTCGACGGCGAGGGCGTGCTGCTGCGCGGCTGGGAGGCGCTGAGCGGCCGGGCCGAGGTGTTCGCCGAGCGGCTGCGCGAGGGACTGTTCCGGCTCACCGTCCGGGTGGCGAACACCAGCCCGTGGCAGGGCGACTCGCGCGCGGAGGCCATGAAGCACACCCTGATCTCCGCGCACACGGTCGTGAGCTCGCCGGGCGGCCGGTTCGTCTCGCTGACGGAGCCGCCCGACGGGCTGCGCGCGCTCGCCGCGGGCTGCCACAACATCGGCACCTGGCCGGTGCTGGTGGGCGAGGAAGGCGACCGGCACACGATGTTGTCGGCCCCGGTCATCCTCTACGACCATCCCAAGGTCGCGCCTCAGAGCGGCACGTTCGACGCCACGGAGATCGACCAGCTCCTCGACCACTGCGCCGCGCTCACCCCGGAAGAGCTCATGCGCCTGCACGGCACCATGCGGGAGACGTGACATGGACACTCGGTACCCGACGGAACGGCCGGCCCCGGCCGAGGCGATCGTCGACGGCGTGCGGCTGGCCCCGGGCAGCCGGGTGCGCCTGCGCCCGAAGAGCCGCGCCGACATCCTCGACCTCGCGCTCGACGGCCGCCTGGCGGTCATCGAGAGCGTCGAGCGGGACGACGTCGGCGGCTTCCACGTCGGCGTCACGCTCGCCGGCGACCCGCTGCGCGACCTGGGCGAGTCCAGGCTGCCGTGCCACCGGTTCTTCTACTCGGCCGAGGAGCTCGAACCCGTCGGAGGGGGCTGCCGCCCGCGCGTCCTGGTGGCCGGGATCGGCAACGTCTTCCTCGGCGACGACGGCTTCGGCGTCGAGGTCGTGCGCCGCCTGGCCGACGACGACCTGCCCGCCGACGTGCTCGACTTCGGCAGCCGCGGCCTCGACCTGGCCTACGCGCTCCAGCGCGACTACGAGGCCGCGATCCTCGTGGACGCCGCGCCGCGCGGCGAGCCGCCGGGCACGCTCACCCTGCTCGAACCGGACATGCTCGCACCGGACATGCCCGGCCCGGGCGGCCCCGGCGGCATCGCGGCCGAGAGTCACGGCCTCGACCCGGTCAAGGTGCTGCGCATGGCGCGCGAGCTCGGCCGGGTGCCCGCGCGGGTGCTCGTGCTGTGCTGCGAGCCGGCCCGGCTGGTCACCGACGACGTGCTGGTGGAGCTGAGCGAGCCGGTGCGCGGGGCGGTCGAGGAGGCGGTGCGGATGGTGCGCTCGCTGGTCATGGACGTGCTGGCGGAACGGGCCTGACCCCGTCCGGCGGAACGGGCGTGGCACTGTCCGGGGCGCCGGGCACCGAGCGCATGCGGCCGATGATGGCGGTCGTCGAGCGGTCGGGCAGGTAGTCCAGCACCAGCACCTCGCCGCCGAGCGAGCGCACCAGCGGCGCCTCCGGCAGCATCTCCGGGGTGTAGTCGCCGCCCTTGACGTAGATCTCCGGCCTGATGAGCCTGAGCAGGCGTTCCGGGGTGTCCTCGTCGAACTCGGTCACGTAGTCCACGTCGTTCAGGGCGGCCAGCACCGACATGCGGTCCTCGCACGGGTTGAGCGGGCGTCCAGGGCCCTTGAGCCGGGTGACGCTGGCGTCGCTGTTGACCGCGACCACGAGCACGTCCCCGAGCTGCCCGGCCTGCTCCAGGTAGCTGACGTGGCCCCGGTGCAGCACGTCGAAGCAGCCGTTGGTGAACACGATCCGCTCGCCCCTGCGCCGGTGCTCGTCCAGGAGCTGGGCCAGGCGCTCGGCCGCCTGCACGGTGCCCTCCTGGCGGCGCAGGGCGCGCAGCAGCTCGTAGCGGGTGCAGATGGACGTGCCGGAACGGCGTACGACCACCCCGGCCGCGGCCTGGCCCGCCTCGGCGGCCTCCTCCGGGGTCGCGCCGGCGGCCAGCCAGAGCGAGAAGGCCGCGGTGTAGGTGTCGCCCGCGCCGGTCGCCATGTGCTGCGGCGCGGGCCGGGCGTAGGTCCGGTACGGCGGGCAGCCGGCCCGGTGCAGCAGCGTGCCCTCGCCGTCCAGGGTGGTCACCACGATCCCGGCCCCGGTGGCGGCCAGGATCTGCGCGGAGCGCGCCATCAGGTACGCCGGCCGGTCGGCCGCGGCGT